>JAJFUB010000162.1 GCA_021372615.1 bacterium
GTCTTTGGTTCTTAGTCGATGTTGGCCTTCATCCACGCGAGGCACTTGCGATAGCCGACGCCGTCGCCCTCTTTGCCCTCGTACTCGGCAACCCACGGGCCGTTGTAGCCGGCCTTCTTGGCTTCAGCGACAGCCTTCTTCAGGTTGATCTCGCCCTCGCCCAGCGCCTGGCCCTTGTACTGCTCGCGCCAGCCGAAGCCGTCCTTCATGTGAGTGTGCAGCACGAAGGGGGCGATCTCCTCGTAGTACTTGTCAATGTCCACGAGGTCGTTGCCGAACCAGCGCAGGTTCATGGTGTCCAGGTTGGTGCCGATGGTCTTGGGCAGGTTGACGGCGCGGAGGGCCTGGAGCATCGTGGGCATGTGGTTGCTGACGATGCCATGGTTGTCCACGGCGAGCTTGACGCCCATCGGCTCGGCCCACTCGGCGCAGCGGAGCAGGCAGCCGGCCATGGCCTCGGCCCAGCGGTCCATCGGGACGCTGTCCTTGGGCTGGCCGCCCTCGGTGCGGAGGGTGTCGCAGCCGATGATCTGGATGACCTTGGCGAAGCGCTTGGCGCGTGCGACCTGGTACTCCACGTCCTCGGCCGCCAGCACCACGAAGTCGTTGTGCAGCGAGACGCCGGAGGCCTTCAGGTTGCGCTTCTGAAGCATCTTGGCCACTTCTTCAGCGCGCTCCTCGGGCTTCTCGGAGCCCTTGGGCCACACGTCCGGGCACTGCAGTTCCGTGCAGTCGAAGCCGCTCTCGGCGACCCAGTCGAGGAACTCCTCGAGCGTAGCACCGGGCGCGTTGTAGTGGATGACGCCATACTTCATGGAAACCGTCCCCTTTCAAGGGTTGATTGTCGGGCAATCGTGCTGCCGAAAGCGCCCCTATTCGCCGCCGCGGGCAATCCTCCTTCCCGGGGAGGTCAACTGCTTTCGGGCGGTCAACTACCCGCCCATGAAACCTTCCATCTGGACCACCATGATCTGGCCATCCTCACCTGTTGAGGCCCTGGAAACGCTGGCTTCCCACGGCTGGCGCGCGTTCGAGCTGTCCTGCGAGCATATCGGCGACCTGGCGCGGATGGGCGACGGGGCGGTGGCGGACTACGCCGCGGCCATCGGGCGCCTGGGCGTGCAAGTCCCGCAGTGCCACGCCACCATCACTGCCGACGTCGCCTCCCTGGACCCGAACCGCCGCGGGGCGGACCTGGCGTCCGTGCACCGCGACCTGGACATCTGCGCCGAGCTGGGCATCCGCAATGTCGTCATCCACCCCGGCGGCGATGGCGCCGTGGATCGGCAGTCGCTGCGGGAGACCACCACGCTGCGTCTGAAGGCCTTCGCGGAGCTGGCCGCCCACTGCGAGCGGGTCGGCACCCGCATGGCCATCGAGAACATGTGCGACGGCGGCCGGAACGTGTGGGGCAAGCGCAACTTCGGCGCCATCGTGGAGGAGATCCTGGGCCTGATCGAGGAGATCGGCTCGCCGGCCCTGGGGGTGTGCCTGGATACCGGCCATGCCCACGTCCAGGGCCTCAACCAGCCCGAGGCCATCCGCGAGTGCGGCGACAAGCTCATCGCGCTGCACATCGCCGACAATGACACCAGCGGCGACCAGCATCGCACGCCGGGCTATGGCAGCGTGGACTTTCCGGCCATCGTCGCGGCCCTGCGCGAGGTCGGGTACGCCAGCAACTTCAACCTGGAGATCCCCGGCGAGAACCGGGCCACGCCGGAAGTGGTGGCGCTGCGGAGCCGGTACGCGCTGGGCGTGTCGGAGACGCTGTTGGGGAAGACGGAAGACTGAAGGCGGGGGGAGGTCGGTACGCCCGACACTCCTGTCGGGCGCATCGCCCCTGTTGCCCGACAAGAGTGTCGGGCGTACCAGCGGCGTCACCACCACCGAGTGCAGAGTGTCTCTCCCCCCTGTGGGGGTATGGAGAACGGAACGGGGCCGATCCCACAGAGGATCGGCCCCGTTGGCTTCACAGAGACAGACGACTACTGCAGCGTGATGCCCAGGAACTCGCTCCACCCGGTCGCCGGGACGTTGCCCTTGATCGTGCTGCCGGAGAGCCACTTGGCGTGGCCGTCGCAAAAGGCGACGTTCGCGCCACTGTTGTGCCGCGCCAGACCCGTGCCCATGGAGGAGAAGCACGTCGCCTGCGTGTTGGTTGAGGAGATGACGAACCAGTCCTGCATGTCCTGGATCAGCATCCGCTCGGCGGGCTTGTCCATGCTGCCCATGGCCGAGTTGCACACGCCGTCGTAGTTGATGCCGTAGGCGTTCGTGATCCCGGAGCGCGCGTTAGCGGCCGCGCACTCGTTCGGCACCGCGCTGGGGCAGCGGAAGATCTGGGTGTTCTTCACATACGGTCCGAGGAAAGTGGGCCAACTGTACGCGACGCCCACGCCCTCTGCACCCGTGTGGGTGTGGCCCCACAGGCAGAAGCCGGGACCGAAACCGTACATGTACCTCTCATCATAGTCCTGGGCGTACGACATGGCCGCCAGCCCCATCTGCTTGAGGTTGCTCAAGCAACTCGACTGCCGGGCCTTCTCGCGCGCCTTGGCGAACACCGGGAAGAGGATCGCCGCCAGAATGGCAATGATGGCGATGACGACCAACAACTCGATCAGCGTGAACCCCTTGCGCATGCTGTTTCCCCTTTGCGTGAAGTGGCCCGGGCAACCCGAGCCCAACCATCTTATACCCCCCGGCGGCCTGGCCGCAACCGAAAAATTCCGCACGGCGGGAGGGCCCGCGGGGCGTACCGGCGGCAGAGCTTCTCCCCCCTCCCTCACCCCCCTCAGAACTGCACCCCGAACATCCGCAGCACCAGCAGCACGTTCAGGCCGACCACCACTACCCCGGTCACGATGAGCAGCGTGTTCTCGCGCCAGGTGTTGCGGAAGCGGCCCATGACCTGCTCGCTCCGTGTGAGGAGGAAGAGCGGGAGGATCGTGAAGGGGAGCTGCACGCTGAGGGTGGCCTGGCTGATGATGAGGGCCTTGAGGGGGTCGAGGCCGAGGCTGGCGATGAGCACCGCCGGGATCAGCGTCAGCGCCACGCCCAGGCGGAACCACTTGCTCGTTAGCTCGGTGGGCTTGAGCAGGACGCCGCTGAAGATCGTCCCGCCGGCCAGGCCCGCCGTGATCGAGGACGACAGGCCGCTGCACAGCAGCGCCACGGCGAACAGCAGCGCCGCCACCGGGCCGGCCAGCGGCTCCAGCGTCTTCCCCACCTCCCCCAGACTCTGCGGCACCACGTTGGGGAAGAAGACCGCCGCCGCGACGACGACCATCGCGCTGTTGATGAGCCAGCCGGCGCCCATCGCCAGCAGCGTGTCGAGGAACTCGTAGCGCAGCAGGTGGGCCCGCTCGGTGTCGTCCTTCGCGCTCCAGTCCCGGCTCTGGATGACCTCGGAGTGCAGGTAGATGTTGTGGGGCATGACCACGGCCCCCAGCATCGCCATGGCCACGAGGATGCTCCGGGAGTTCAGCGACGGCACCACCGCGCAGTAGCCGGCCAGGCCGAGGTCCGGTTTCACGATCACCAGCTCGGCCAGGTAGCAAAAGCCGATGATCGACACAAAGCCGATGATGACGTGCTCGAGCTTGTGGTAGGCCTGGCCCCAGATCATCGCGACCACGAACAGCGCGGTGATGAGGCTGCCCACGACGAGGGGCAGGTGGAACAGGACCTGCAGGCCGATGGCCCCGCCAAGGATCTCGGCCAGCGCCGTCGCCACGCAGGCGCACATGGCCGTGCAGCCGTACACCACGCGCGCCGCCGGCCGGAAGTGCGTGGCCACCGCCTCGGGCATGCACAGGCCGGTCTGGATGCCGATGTGGGCCGCCATGTGCTGCAGCAGGATCAGCATCAGCGTGGATAGGGTAATGACCCACAGGAGTGAGTAGCCGAACTCCGCCCCGCCCTGGGCGTTGGTGGCGAAGTTCCCCGGGTCAATGAACCCCACGGTCACGATGAAGGCCGGCCCGAGGTACTGCAGGAAGCGGGAGTGACGCAGCCGGGAAGCCAGTCCATTGAGGTGGGCCATCGTCCTCGTATCCTCAGGGGATGCCGATCGTGATCTCCGGCGACACGCCGCCGACGAACGGCGCGCCCTCGGCGTAGAGCCAGTTGCCGACACTGCAGTAGACGTGTGCGTCCGCGGCGGTGGTCACCCACTTGCCGTCGTCCCGCTGCAGCGCCAGGCCCAGGCCGCGGAACTTGTAGCAATCCCCGCCCGCCGTGCCCAGCGTGAGCCGGTTGGTGCGCTGGAGCCACGGCAGTTGCGCGGCGGCCAGGTCCACATAGCACTCCTGCCAGGAAGCCAGCTCCCCCGTGTTGCCGGGCACGCGCGCCAGCCGCTGCCCGTTGAGCGTGATCCACTTGTCGGCATACTGCGGCTCGCGGTTGGCGTCGAAGACCTCCAGCCGCAGCTTCGCCCCGCGCAGTTGGGCGAAGTCCTCGTCGCTCACGTGCGCTGGCGCCGTGCCGGTGCTGATGGTGCGCTGCAGTAGGCGCTGGCTGTCGCGGCGATAGCCCTGGGCGACGGGAAACAGTCCCGTGGTGGGCGCCGGCCCGTCGCCGCCAGTGGGGCAGTCGGCGATCAGCCAGGCCTCGACGGGGCACTCGGTCAGCGCGAAGGGCTTGTCCTCAGCCCGGGGCAGCCGGGCGGCGACGGTGACGGTCTGGCCGGCAAAGGCCTTCAGGTCGAAGGCCTGCATGTGCCAGGCCGGGCCGTTGGCCTTGCGCGGTGTGGCGGGTTGGCCGTTGACCTTCACAGAAGAGAAGTCGGTCGGGCCCGAGCCGTGGACCGTGAGCAGCAGGTCGCACCGCGGCATCTCGCCTCCCGGCACGGTGAAGGTGAGGTCCACGCCCGGCGCGTCAGTGGCGGGGCTGATCGAGACCTGGCGCACGAGCGTCCCGGTCGGCAGCGGCGGCTCCGGCGCCCGCGACACGGTCGGGTCCGGGGCCAGCTCCACGACGATCACGCTACAGCCGGGGAGCTGCCACTGCATCCTGCTGCCCGAGAACCACGCGCGCGGCCGGGCGGCACGGTACGGGTAGATGACGCGAGCGGCGAAGGGGCGGGCCAGGGGGCCGCGATAGTACACGCTCTGGTCGAACGGCACCACGAGCGAGGCCAGAGCCGGGGCGGGGTTGCGCAGCGCGACAAGGCCCCGGTCGCCCTGCCAGTGGACATAGCCGTACGCCTCGCCCTGGCGCGGGTCGCCGCCGACCATCACGGTGCGGCGCAGGATGGGGGCGTTGTCCACGGCCCAGCGGGTCGCCTGGCCCAGCACCCGCCAGCGCGCCTCGTCCATCAGGTCGGGCGTGACGTACAGCTCCTTGAGCTGCACGCCCCGGGCGTAGTAGAGCACGGCCATGTCCGAGAACTCGCGCAGCGTCTCCTCAGCGCCGCCGAGCTTGCACAGCTTGCCGTGGATGATCCCGTGGGTCATCAGCGCCGACAGCGGCACCAGGTTCTCTTGCTGACGGTACACCCGGTAGAAGTGGGCGTCGCGGTAGCTCATGTCCCACTCGCGCGGCGAGAGCTGCGGATAGGTCTTCTCATAGCCGAAGTCGCTGGCGCACATCCAGATCGAGTCGGCGTGCATCAGCCACCAGGGCGACAGCCAGACGCTGGACGTGACGTTCAGGAAGATGCCGGGGTTGACCTGCCGCTCCCAGGCCAGCAGCTCGATCTCGGCATCAAGCGAGGCCTCGTGGCCGTGGCGGTCGGTGGGCAGGTGGCCGTGGCCGGGAGCACTGCAGTGCAGGCCGTTGAAGTCGTGCTTGTAGTACGCCAGCCGCCCGTCGCGGATGCGCTCGGCCGTGACGCGGCGGATCTCGGCGTTGTACTTCGGTGCGGCAATGCAGTAGTACTGGCCGCGGTCGGAGACCTCGAGGCCCTGCTCCCGGCCCCAATCGGGATTCAGGTTGGTGCCGTTGAGCGGCATCCACAGGCCCAGGTGCGAGCCCCGGGCCTCCAGGCCGTCGGACAGCGGCCGGAAGCCCTCGGGGTAGCGGTCGCGGAGTGGCTGCCAGATCGAGTTGCGGTCCTGCCAGCCGTCATCGGGCACGAAGGCGGCCATCTTCAGGCCGTATGGCTGGAGCAGGCGGGTCTGGAACTGCTCGTAGATGTGCAGCAGATTGGGGATCGTCAGGTCCTGGCTGCGCAGGTCGTACCAGGAGTTGTACTGCAGGAAGTCCCGAGTCTGGATGCGGATCGAGTCCAGGTAGTCGCTGAAGGCCAGCTCGCGCGTCAGGCCCGCCGGGGCGACCCCGACCATCGCGGTCTTGGACACGAGCCCGGCGCCGGTCTCGCGGCCGGGGTAGTGGTGCAGCACCAGCGTCCGCTTCCCGTCGGCCTCACGGACGTCGTTGTAGCCGGCCGGGTACTCCAGCCCCAGGAACCAGGCGTCGCCGAGGAAGAGGGGCTGGCCGTAGCCGCCGCGCGTGGCCGGGGCATCGGTGACGAGGTGCTCCACTTCCAGCTCGTCCACGATCTTGCCGGCCGGCAGCGTAACCGTCAGGGACTTGCGCAACGGCCCCCCGTCGCCACGGAGCCAGTACTGCACGGACACCCGCAGGCCCGAGGGCGGGTGGGAGTACGGGAAGGTGAGGGTCACGGCATCGCGGCGGCGGGCGGTCTGCGGGGGTGCGGCCTGGCACTCCGAAGCGGCGATGGTCGGCCCCTCCCAGAGCTTGACCACGAACTCCTCGGCGGCGCTGACCGCCACGACCTCGCGGCCGTCGCCCCGGACGAAGCGGCTGGTCTGCCAGCCGTCCCCATGCCGGGTCCACTCGCGCCGCAGGCTCTGGTTGGCGAGCACGATGCTCTCCGGCCCGATCTCACAGACCGGCGCGGCGGTGGCGGCCACGCAAAGCAAGAGCAGCGCGCAGGCACAGGCGGCGGTCGGCTTCATGCGGTCCTCCCGGTGGCCCCGCAAGGGCAGCGGGGAGTTCGTGCGGCGAAGTGACGGAAGCACGGTGTGCGGCCCAGACGTGACGGCTCAGCCACGTCTGCTCGGCCGGTTGCCACGGACACCCAAACCAGGCGAGAGCGAGCATGGAGATGCATTATCGAACAGGTCAAGGAGGAGGTCAAGCGGGGTGTCGCCCTGCACTGCCGGTAGAGCGGCGATATAGTGTCAGGGTGGGGGGGACGCCCCCCGGGCAGGTTCGCGGGTGACGCCTGACGAAGTCTCCGGGCGCGGGCCGACCATCGTCCCCACCGGCCCGGGAGAGCGTATGGCATTCCCCGACATCCAGGCGACCAAGCCGCGGTGGGACTGGCGCGAGTGGGTCGTCGTGCTGGCCGTGTTCGCCCTGACCAGCATGGCCGGCGCGCTCTGGCAGAAGCCGGTGTCGTTCAACCTGGGTCGGGGCTGGGATGGCACGGCGTACTACGAGGTGGCGGCGGCGTTCGCGGCGGGGCGTCTGCCGCACACGGGGGCGCCGTTTTGCTACCGGCTGGGGACGCCCTTCCTGGCGGCGGTGGTCTCCCCCGGCGACCTCATGCGCGGCTTCCGGGCCGTCAACCTGGCCGCCAACGTGCTCCTGGTCCCGCTGCTGCTGTGGTGGCTGCGCGACTGCGGCCTGCGCTGGCCGGCGCGGGCGCTGGCCGCCGTCCTGTTCATCACCATGTGGCACGGCCCGATACGGTTCGCGGTCTTCTACCCGGTGCACGTGGACCCGTGGGCGGTGGTGTTCCTGCTGGCGGGGCTGCTGCTCATCGGCGGACAGCCGCGCCCGGTCACCGGAACCCGCCTGGCGTTGCTGTGCTTCATCTCCGGCGTGGGCGTCATCTTCCGCGAGATCGTGCTGGCGGCGCCGCTGGCGGCGCTACTGGCCGACAACCCCCTGGCGCTGGACCGCGGGGCGCTGTGGGGCGTCCGCCTGGTCCGGCCGCCGCGGCTCGCAGCGGCACTGCCGCTGGTGTGCGGCTTGGCGGGGATCGCGCTCACCCACGCGCTGGCCACCGGCAACGGCGGCTACAGCTTCGTGCGGACGGTCGGTAGTTGGATCTACAGCAAGTCCCTGGCCATGTATGTGCTGGGGTGGTTCATCGCCTTCGGGCCGGTGCTGGCGCTGGTGCTCTACCGGGCCCGCGACGTGGCAAGCTTCCTGGGCCGGCACCAGGCCCTGCTGGCCTACCTGGTCGCGTTCGCGGTGCTGGGGTGGATCGGGGGCACCGACACCGAGCGCATCCTGTACTGGTCCATGCCGGTGGTCTACGTGCTGGTGGGCCTCGCCGTGCAGGACTGGGGCACGCTGCGCGGGTCCGTGCCGCTGGTGGTCCTGCTGGGCCTGGCCCAGGGCCTCGCGCAGCGGCTGCTCTGGCTCATCCCGGACTTCCCGACCGACCTGCCGCACCGCCTGCCGATCCACACCCCGCCGGGCTCGCAGGTGCCGTACTTCGACCTGTACTCGGTCCACGGTGACAAGCTGGTCGAGGTCATCGCCCTGGCGCAGTACATGGCCCTCACGGGCGTGATCGTGGTGTGGCTGCGGTGGCGGGACCTGAAGAGGCAGGGGTAGGGCGGGGGGAGAGACACGCTCGCCACGTGCCCGACAGGAGTGTCGGGCGTACCACCGGCCGTTGCCTGCCCGACAAGAGTGTCGGGCGTACCGCCTCCCGTATCCCGGATCCCGCCTCCCGATCCCCCTCACGTCAGCGGCAACGCCACCCGGCGTCCCTCGGCGGCCGACTGGTAGGCGCCCAGGATCATCTCGGTGCTGGTCTTGCCGTCGCGGCCGGACACTTGCACTTTGCCCTGCGCGTACTCGTCGAGCATATTGCGGATGACGTTCTGAATGCGCCAGCCGTGGCCGGTGGCCGGCGCCTGCAGGCCCAGGTCCTGCCACCCGGCGTCCTTGTTCTCGCTGTCGTAGTACTTCAGGTGGATCGGGTGCGGCGGCAGCAACGCGGTGCTGGGGCCATCGCCGTAGTTCTCGATGAGCACGCCCCGGCTGCCGTAGATCTCGCTGGTGCTCTCGGCCGCCCACACCACCGAGCTATTGAGCACATAGCCCAGCGCACCGTCGGCGAACCGGTACATGGCCAGGCCGGTGTCGTCAGGCGCGACGCTGGTGAGGATGTTGTCAATCTCGGCCATGACGCTCACCGGCGCCCCCAGCATCCAGTACAGCCAGTCGGTGGCGTGGGAGGCGTCGTCCATGAACATCCCCATGTTCTGCTCGGGGTCCACGTGCCAGGCTGTCGGGCCCGACAGGAAGCCGGTGTTGAACAGCAGGCTCAGGCAGTGCCGCCGCCGGACGATCCCCACCCGGCCCAGGTCCCCCGCCTCGCACATCTGCTTCATCTTGATGTTGGCCGGGTCGTAGCGCATCTGGAAGGCCAGCGAGAAGTACACGCCGTTGCGCTCGACGGCCTCGATGATGGCGTCGCAGCCCTCCGACGACAGCGCCATGGGCTTTTGCAGGATGATGTCCTTGCCCGCGTTGGCGGCGGCCACGCACATCTCGGGGTGGCGGTTGGTCTCGGCCCCGATCAGGACGAGCTTGACGTCCGGGTTGTCGAGCACGTCGGCCGGGTCGGGGCTGTACCCGCCGCCGAAGCTCTCCGCGCACCGCTGCCCGCGCGCTTCGTCATGGTCCCAGGCCATGACGATCTCTGCGTCGTCGAAGTTCTTGATGAGCCCCGCATAGGTCTGCACATGTCCGTGTGCCCAGCCAAGTACGCCAATGCCCAGCTTGCTCATGGCTTCTCCCTGTAAGCGCCGGCGCCGCGCCGACGAAGCGTTTCCGCCGCTCCCCTTCGCCACCGACCATGCGCCCCCCTCCTGCGGCCGCGCGTTGGTACGCCCGACACTCTTGTCGGGCGAGGAGGGCGATGCGCCCGACAAGAGTGTCGGGCGTACCACCAACCGTTACGTCGCCCGACAGGAGTGTCCGGCGTACCCACCGACCCGTGCCGTTCCCTCCGGCAGGAATGCCCGGCCGTCGCAGCGAAGGCGTCGGTACGCCGCCTGCCCCGGACACCATCGGAGGTGCCTGCCGTGAGAGCCTGTATTGTTGCCCTGTGCGCCCTGAGCCTGACCGCCCTGGCCTGCGCCCAGGACCCGCCCAATCTGCTCACCAACCCCTCGGCCGAGGAGCTGACCGCTGACGGCTTCGCGGCCGGCTGGTCGGGCGGGGAGTTCGGCAAGCCCGGCCAGAACGTGACCACCGACACGACGGTCGCCCACAGCGGTCGCAACAGCCTGCGGGTCGGCATCGGCGCCGGTTCGTTCGTCACCTGCCGCGCCGCCGCCGTGCCCGCCAAGCCGAGCACGAAGTACTACCTGACCTGGTGGGTCAAGACCCGGGGCATGGAGCGGGCGCGGGCGTACGTGTGGCTGCAGACCAACAAGGCCCAGCGCGTCGTGGGTGAGGACAGCCAGTTCGGCACGACCGACTGGACGCTGTTCATCCGCGAGTACACGACCACCGCCGAGGAGACCAGCCTGGCCCCGGTGCTCACCACCCAGGACTCCGGCGGCGCGGCCGAGGCCTGCGCGTGGTTCGATGACCTCGGCCTGTACGAGGGCGCCCTGCCCGCCGATCTGGCGGCCCGCTACCGGGAGTACCTCCGCCAGACCCAGGGCGTGGCCGAGACGGCCGTCGTCCTGCGCCGCACCGCCGACTTGACCCTCTGGTCCGACGACCTCGCCGCCCGTGTGTACCGTGAGGACGGGGTGCCCGGCTATGCCAAACCCGTGCCGGCGGCTCAGCTCAGCGCTGCCCGCGGGGAGCAGAACTACCTGCAGGTGGTCGTCACCCCGAAGAGCGACCTGACGGGCGTCACGCTGCGCCCCGGCGACCTCAAGGGCCCCGGGGTCATCCCCGCCGCGCAGGTGCAGTGGTGGCCCATCGGTTACGTGAACATCCAGCAGGCCCACCGGCAGACCACGCGCCGGGGCTGGACGCCCGACCCGCTGCTCTCCCCCGGCCCGGTCACCGCCCCCGGCGGCCAGAACACGCCCTTCCTGATCGGTGTCACCGTCCCGCGTGAGGCCAAGCCGGGCCAGTACGCCGGTCAGGTGGCCGTCATGGCCGGTGAGACGAAGATCGGCAGCGTACCCCTGGCCGTGACCGTGCGCGGCTTCACTCTCCCCCGGGACCCGACCTTCCGCACGCTCATCACTTACTCGGCCGGCTCCTTCCGCCCGTGGGACAAGCGGCCGCTGCCGGAGATCGAGCAGGACGTCTGCCGGGTGCTGTACGCCCACGGCATCCGGGGCAACGGCGCGACGGTCAGCGTCGCGGCCCAACTCGTGGACGGCAAGGTCGTCTGCGACTTCACCGCCTTCGACGCCAAGGTGGCCTGGAACCTGAACGAACTGGGCTTCAACGCCTTCTTCCTGGGCCCGTGCTTCGGCGGGGGCACCAGTGAGGGGTGGGAGAAACACTCCAAGTGGCTGGGGATGGAGCCGCTGAGCGAGGACTTCAACCGCCACTTCCCCGACTACATGCGCCAGGTGGCCGCGCACCTGCGCGAGAAGGGCTGGCTGGACAAGGCCTACCTGTACCTGTGGGATGAGCCCGAGCCGGACTACTTCGACAAGGTGGTGGCCCTGCAGAAGCTGGCCCTCCAGGGAGACCCGGGCTTCAAGGTCTGGGAGACCACCAGCCCGAACCACCAAGCCTTCTGGGGCGTGGTGAAGGCCTGGTCCGTGCCCTTCGGCCGCCCGCACTTCACCGAGGAGACGGTCGAGCTGCGCCGGCAGGCCGGGGACGAGATCTGGGTCTACAACATCCCGGCCTCACTGGAGATCCCCGCTCAGAAGCACCGGCTGTGGTTCTGGCAGGCCGCCCGCTACGGGGCCATCGGCGCCCAGTTGTGGAATGTCAGCTTCTACAACAAGATTGACCCGTGGGAGAACCCCACGCCGGTCCCGTGGGTGACCGGGCGCCACCAGGAGAGCCTGTACGTCTACGACGCGGGCGAGGCCATCATGATCTACCCCAACCGCGCCGGCGGCGCGCCCCTGCCCTCCCTGCGCCTCAAGCTGCTGCAGAAGGGCCTCGATGACTTCGAGTACCTGACGATCCTCCAGCACCGCCTCGAGCAGCAGGCCCGCCAGCGCCAGGCAGCAGACCCGCAGGCCACGGCCCGCCAGAAGATGCGTGAACTGGCTTCACAACTGGTGCTCGATCTGGGCAAGTACAACCTCGACGCAGCGGCCCTGGCGCGCGTACGGACCGAGGTGGCCCGGCAGATCGAGAAGCTGCCGGAGTAACCACGGGGACGGACGGCACGCCGGCGCCATGGTACGCCCGACACTCCTGTCGGGCCCATCGCCCCTGTCGCCCGACAAGAGTGTCGGGCGTACCAACGGCATGACCCCCACGCCCCACGGGGGGGAGAGACACTCCCCCCGCTCCGATCCCGGCACGAAGGGATTCCCTCGCCGGATCGTGAAACTTCACTGGCTATTTCACTCTGGGAGTTGACCCATGTCTGACAACATCGAGTTCACCCGCAACTACGGGGATCAGTCCACCAGCGAGGGGTTCCAGTTCGAGTTCTACTGTGACCGCTGCGGCAGTGGCTTCCGCACCCCGTTCAAGCCCTCCGCCAGCGCCCGCATCAGCGGCGCCCTGGATGCCGCCAGCAGCCTCCTCGGCGGGGTCTTCGGCCGCGCTGCGGATCTCGGCCGCCGCGCCCACGACGCCACCTGGGAGCAGGCCCACGACAAGGCCTTCCGGGCCGCCATGGAGGAGATCAGGCCGCAGTTCGCCCAGTGCCCCCACTGCCAGGCATGGGTGTGCCGCAAGAGCTGCTGGAACGAGAAGCGCGGCCTGTGCAAGGAGTGCGCGCCGGACATGGGCGTGGAGATGAGCGCCGCCCAGGCGGACCGGTCGCGCGAAGAGGTCTGGGCCCATGCCAAGATGAGCGAGGAAGACAAGCAGCTCTCGGAGAGCAACTGGCGGCAGACCATCGTGGCCACGTGCCCCAAGTGCCAGGCCACCCTCGACGGCAACCTCAAGTTCTGCCCCGAGTGCGGCGCCAAGCTGCACGGCGACAAGCACTGCACCGAGTGCGGCGCGGCGCTCAAGGACGGCGCTAAGTTCTGCGGCGAGTGCGGGGCCAAGGCCGAGTAGAGCCGCGTAACTGACGAGGCCGGTCCAGGATGTCCCGGCCCACGCGAAGGGCGGCGTCTGCCAGGTGTACACGGCGGAAGTCAACAGCCTCTGAGACTGCCCGGCAATGGAGTGTGCCCGATGATGCGCCTCGCCCTGTGCCTGGCCGTGGCCCTGCTGCCCCTGGCGGCGGCCACGGCTGAGGAGCTGGCCCGCGTGGACTTCGAGACCTGGCAGGGCCCGCTGCCCAGGATCTACGGCGACGAGCCGCAGGTCCTCGTCAACGCCCCCGAGCCGAACGTGGGCCGCGTGGACCCCAACGCCCCGGACGCGCGGACGGGCCTGCGCCTGAAGCTGCAGTACGGCGCGGAGACGAAGGCCCGCCTCACGTACTACACCGTCAACTTCCCCACCCCGGTGCCCATCATCTCCGAGATGCAGGAGGCCTCGCTGTGGGTCAAGACCAACGTGCCGGTCAGCCTCAAGGTGGCCATCAGCCCCTTCGGGTTCATCTACCACGGCCCCACCGTGGCCCGGGCCGCCGACTGGCAGCAGGTGACGGTCAAGAACCTGTACACCGAGATGAAGAACTGGTGCCGACGGGGGGAGAGAGACGCTGACGAGGGGTTCATCTCCGGGCTGATCGTGGCCGTCAACACCAGCCCCAGCGCCACAGCCGACCTCCTCGTGGATGACGTGACCATCACCGCCGCCGAGGGCGCCCGGAAGCGCCTGGCCGAGGAGGCCCGCAAGCGCCGCTTCGCCCGCGTCCGGGCCAGCGTCGTCAGCCTGCCGCTCTCGGCTGAGGGTCGTTCCCTGCCCTTCGTTCTGGACCGCCTTGACGAGGCCGCGGCCGCCGGCTCGGACATCGTCTGCCTGCCCATGGAGTGCGTGCAGACCGAGGGCGAGCCCATCCCTGGCCCGATCAGCCAGGCGCTCGCCGCCAAGGCCAAAGAGCACCACATGTACGTCATTGGCAACCTGCGGGAGGTCGAGAAGGGCGCTGTGGGAGCGGTCACCGACCGCGACCCGAACGGCGCTCAGTCGCGGTCGGTGACCGCTCCCACAATGACGTACGTCACCTCGTTCCTCTGCAACCGCGCCGGCGAGATCGTCGGCAAGTACCGCAAGTCCCACAAGCTGCCCGATGAGACCATGGCCCTGGGCGACGACCTGCCGGTCTTCCCCACCGACTTCGGCCCCATCGCCATGCGCACCGGCAGCGACCGCTTCTTCGCCGACATTGACCACGTCTACGCCGCGAAGGGCGCCCGCATGATCTTCTGGAGCCAGGAGCGGGAGCCGATGGAGGACGAGTGGCTTCAGGACTACCCCAGCCAGGGTCGCGCCCAGGACTACAGCGTCTTCATCGCCTGCAGCCGTTACTCTCGGGCCGAGACCGGCTGGATCACCAACTTCATGCCCACCTATCGCGGCTGCCCGATCGGCCGCTCGTACCTCATCAATCGCGAGGGCATGCCCATCGCCTACACCGACCGCAAGGGCTCGGTGGCGACCGCGGTGATCCCGAAGTCCGAGCTGTCCGGACCGGGCCGGGGGCCGATCAGCAAGACCTATCCGGGCTTCAAGCTCCTCGTCGAGCCCGTAGCGGCGCGATTCATCGCGCCCCAGGGCGCCACGAATGGCGCCACTACACAGTGGGCCAAGCGCAAGATCCGCATCTGTGCCATCGAGAACCATGTCGGCATTGACGACATGATCGCCAAGCTGGACCAGTGCGGCCAGATGGGCGCCGACATTGTCTGCACCTACGAGTTGGTGTGGATCAGCGGCGGGACCAAGGAGCACATCGAGGCCCGCACCAAGCAGGCGCAGGACAACCTGCGGCGCCTGCGGGAGAAGGCCGCGCAGTACAAGATGTACGTGCTCGTGGGGGGCGTGGTGGACCGGCTGGAGCGCAATGAGGCCATTCTGTACGGCCGCGACGGCCAGGAGGTCGGCCGCTACTTCAAGTGCGTCCAGACCCATCCCGAGCAGGTCATCGGCACCGGCCCGAGCGTGATCGAGACCGACTTCGGCCGCCTCGGGGTGCGCATCTGCGCCGACAACGCCCTGGTCGAGCTGGACCGCTGCTACGGCGTGCTCGACGTGGACATCATGTTCGACCTGACCCAGGACTGGGGCCCGGACGCGATCACCCGCAACCTGCGCAACCTCAGCCGCTGCATGGACGCGGGCTTCTTTCGCGTCGAATGCACCCACCGATCGAGCGAGCCCCAGCACCGCAGCGCCATCGTGGAGCCGACGGGCATCCCGGTGGCGCAGAGCGAGTACCTGGGCAACGGGATCGTGACGGCCGTAGTAGACCTGGACAACGACCGCCCCCGGCGCTACGCCCGCGAGTGGACCGAGCGCAAGCCCGGCGGCTACCTGCCGGAGTACCAGGACACGCAGATGCCGAAGGAGTACAACGACCTGCGGGCGACGGTGATACGGCAGAGAAGGCCGGAGCTGTATGGGGCGTTGTGGGTGGGAGAAAAGGAGCAGTAGAGGTGCGGGATACTGCCCCGGTCGTCCTCCCGACCGTGAGATACCGGCCGCCGGCAGGCAGGACAAGAGCGGTGTGTTAGCGAATTCGCGTGGCGTGTGCACTCGATCCATGCGGGTCCCGGTTGGGGGCTCGCCAACTCTGGAGGGACGACTATGGTGCGTAGCCGCAGGACGTGGGTTGGGCTCGGAGTAGTGCTGCTCTTGGTGGCCATGTTCTGTAGCCTGCCCGGATGCGATGGCCACGACGGGAAGAACGATTTCCTCACCTGGCTTGCAGGCCTATGGGCCACATGGTCTGACGTGGCCGTGCGCAGCGGGTTGGGGACCACCATGCACCTTCTCGGCTATTCCACGCTGGAGATCGCCGGCTCCGCCGGCCTGACGGACGTCGGCACCGCGGCGGCACCAGCCCCGGTGGTGTTCTCCTGCAACGTGGATCTCGGTGGGTTGGGCGGCTGGGACTACTCGATCGTGCTGCGCGGCACCGCGTCGGCCGCCGCCGGCGGCGAATCGGTCCACATCGTCTGCGACACCCCCGAAGGCACGCCGACAACGGACACGGTGACCCTCGATCTAACCCCCAATGGGGATAACACGCAGCTCACCGGGACGCTGACGTTCAACCACGACGGCGAGGACTTCACGGGCGACGCGACGTTCAACAAGGAAGAGACGCGGTAGGCCCTGTGGTGCCAGATGCCAACGGGCGCAGGATTGTCTCCTGCGCCCGTTTCGTTGCCACCACTTGGCACGTCAGCTCTGCTGCGGCTCCGGCTGGTCGGTCGGGGCGGCCTTCGCCTCGGCACCCAGCGTCTCCAGCTTGTCCTGCAGCAGCTTCGTCAGATCCACGCCCGTCACGGCCTTGACCTGCTCGTTGAAGGCCACGAACTGCCGGGGGATGTTGCTCAGGACCCGGTCCACCGGGTTGCTGTCGCCCCCACCGCTGTTGACATCCACCACCGAGATGCTGTCCACGTTGGCCAGACCGGCGCCGATGGCCTGCATCGGGGCGCCCATGGCCCGCACGATCTCCGGATAGCGCTCCAGCAAGAGCTGGATGACCGCGGCGTCGCCGTAGCGTTCCCAGGCGTCGGCCTTGGCCTGCATGCCCTCGGCTTCCGCCAGCAGCTTGGCCTTGACCGCATCGGCCTCACCGAGACCCTTGGCGCGGATGGACTCGGCTTCACCCTCACCGGCGGCACGGAAGCGCGCACCCTCACCCAGACCGGCCTTCTCCAACTGCGCCTGCTCGGCCTCGGCCTGGGCGATGCGGGCGTCGCGCTCGCCCTGGGCCTTGATGACCGCCGACTGCCGCGCCCCCTCGGCCTGCACGATCGCCGCCTGGCGCTGGGCTTCGGCCTCGATCACGACCTTCTGCTGGTCGGCCTGTGCGGGCTTGATGCGGGTGGCGACCAGCTCCTGCTCCATGCGCAGGGCTTCCTGCTGCTGCACGGCGATCTGCGCCGTGCGCCGCACCTCTTCGATGCGCACCTGCTCGACCTCAACGGACTGCTTGGCCTGCGCCTCGGCCAGCGGCCCGGCCTGGTCGGCCCGGGCGCGCTCGGCGTTGGCCTGGGCGTCGAACTGGGCCACCTTGATCTTCTTGTCCCGCTCGGCCTGGGCGATGCCCACGTCGGCCATGATCTTGGCCGTCTCGCCTACCTGCCGGGCCTCCGAGGACTTGATGTCGGCGTCGCGCTGGGCCTCGGCCATGCCGATCTGGGCGTCCCGCTTGACCTCCGAGGTGCGCTTCAGACCCAGGGCCTGGATATACCCGTGCTCGTCGGTGATCTCGCGGATGGGCATGTTGTCAATGACCAAGCCCATGGTCTCCAGGTCGCGCGCCGACTGCTCGACGAGGCGCTCGGAGAAGGCCGCGCGATTGCGGATCAGGTCCTCAGCCGTCATGGTGCCGACGATGGCGCGCAGATGGCCCTCCATCGTCTGCTGGATGAGGTCCTTGATCTGGGGAAGCTGCATCGTGAGGAAGCGCTCGGCGGCGGCCCGCTGCAGCGCCTCCGTCGAGCCGATCTTGATGTTGGCCAGGGACTCGACCTTGACCGGCACGCCGTCAATCGTCACGGCTCCGGCGGTCATGACCGGGATGGCCATCACCTCCAGCGACAGCCACTCCACGGAGACAACGATCGGCCACTTGACGAACCCGCCGCCCTGCACCAGCCGGAAGCCGGTCGGGCGCCCCTCGGAGTCCCGCACGCGCCGTCCGTATACCACGGCGACCTTGTTGGGGGGGACGCGTACGTAGTAGTACGCGATGACGCCCATCAAGGCGAACAGCAGAATGACCAACCCGCCGATATACACCGCCGTCATGCCAAAGTCAAACATGTGTCCTCAGCCTTTCCCCTGGTGCTCGCGTGGGGCCGCGTGTCCCCACGCGGCCATGTCGTGCGCGCGTGAGGACACGCGCGCCCACGCGGCGTTTCAACTGGGACGCACGACCAGCGTCCCCCCGAGCTCCTCCACGACGATGATGCGCTGGCCCTCGGCGATGGCTTCGCCACTCTCCGAGCGGGCCAGCGTCTTGAGCGGCAGACCCCCGGCATAGACCCGTATCTCCCCGGTGCCGTTGGGCGGAATGCCCGTGAGCACGACCCCTTCGCGGCCGACGATATCCGCGCCGGACACGGTGCTGGTCGCCTCCTGGTTGTACAGGAAGCGGCTGAAGCGGAAGATAATGACGGCCATGACGAGGCCGACGGCCAGACCAAAGGGAGCGCTGAGTATCCCCCACTTGAAGACATCCCACCCAATCAGTCCCCCCCATCCCCAGCCCCCCATAAAGGCCAGGATGGTGCGCATGCTGATGGGGCCGGGGCCCTCATCCCCATGCTGGCCTGCCATGTCGTGATGGCCCACCCCCACGTGGCCGACGTCGCCGTGCCCGAGGTCCATGCCGCCATGGCCGAAATCGTGATCGGCGCCCACGAACAGCAGCACCAGCGTCACCAATGTGCCGATGATCGCCATGACCCAGTACGCAGTTGGCAGGAATTCCATCGTCTCGCCTCCCACCATGCGGAGATTGTAAGCGAACTTCTTCCCCGCGGATGCTCCGGCACCTGCTGCGCCGCAGGATTCTCCGCACAATCCTGCGAAGGCTAGCTCCACAGTCTATATGGATATCGAATACACAGGCCCGCTCATAAGGCCGGATGGGGTGAGATGGTCCATGACTGATGTCACCACGATCGTCCGTAGGCTGCTGGGCCTGGACCTGAAGGGCTCCGGAGAGCAGCAGGCCGAGCTGCAGCGGATGCTGGAGACGTTCCTGAAGGACGCGCGGGAGAAGCGCGGGGAGGTGCAGCAGGAGCTGGTGCAGGCTCGCGCGGAGCACCTGGTCCTGCAGCGCCGCCGCAAGGCCAGCGCCGAGCAGGCCCGCAAGTGGGGCAAGCGCGCCGAGGCGGCCCTGCGGTCGGGGAATGAGGACACCGCGCGCGAGCATCTGCGCCGCCAGCGCTCGTTCGAGGAGGTCACCGCGGACTGGACGGCCCAGACCGAGGCCCAGCAGCAGGCCGTCAAGGCCCTCCAGAAGGCCAGCCGGCAACTCGCCGCCGCCATTGACGAGGCGGAGACGCGCATGGCCGCCCTGCTCTCCCGCCACAAGGCCGCGGTGGCCGCCGCGCACGTCGAGAGCATCCTGCAGGAGATGGGCGAGCCGTCGGACGCGCACCCGGGGTACAAGACGGCAGAGCTGTCGGTGGACGCCGAGGAGGCGTGGGCCCGGGCCCTGGCCGAGACCAGCGCCGCCTCGGTGGAGAAGCGCCTCCGGGCCCTGGAGCATGGCGAGCAGGAAGAGGAAATCGAGCGCCGGCTACAGACGATGCGCGAGCAACTGCGCAGTCGGTAGCCGGCGCGGGTTGGTCTGCCGGATGCTATCTGGCGCCGCCTCAGGCCGGGGCGGGCGTGGGCGCCTCGTTGAAGTTCTCAGCCCGCAGCGCGGCCACGGCGATGACGTTGTAGATGTCATCGGGGGTGGCGCCGCGCGACAGGTCCAGACCCGTCCGGGCCAGGCCCTGCACCAGCGGACCGTAGGCTCCGGCGCCGCCGAGGCGCTGCACGAGCTTGTAGCCGATGTTGCCGGCGTCCAGGTCCGGGAAGATGAGCACATTGGCCCGACCGGCGACCGGGGAACCGGGGAACTTGGCCTTGGCGACCGACGGCACCAGGGCCGCATCGGCCTGCATCTCGCCGTCAATCAGGTACTGGGGGGCCTTCTCGCGGGCCAGAGCCAGCGCTGCCCGCACCTTGTCCACATCCTCATGCTGGGCCGACCCCGCCGAGGAGAACGAGAGCATGGCCACGCGCGCCTCGGCTTGCAGATAGACGCCTGCGGACTCGGCGGTCGTGACAGCCACGTCGGCGAGCTGCTCGACGGTCGGGTTCGGCAGCACGCCGCAGTCGGCGAACAGCAAGGCGCCGCCCTCGCCCATGTCCGGGACCTTCGTCTCCATGATGAAGCTGCTGGAGACGGTGGTGTAGCCGCGCGCGGTCTTGACGATCTGC
Organism: bacterium; assembly: GCA_021372615.1. Taxonomy (NCBI): domain Bacteria; species bacterium. The sequence goes on from JAJFUB010000162.1 coordinate 20,128, forward strand.
AGCAGCGGGCGCAGCACGTTGGGGGTGGAGTTGACCGCCCCTGCCACCGTGGCATCGAGGTCCCCCATCTTCAGCAGGCAGGACGAACAGTAGAGCGGGTCGAGAACCTGCTCCCACGCCTGGTCTTCCGTCACGCCCTTGCTCTGGCGCAGTTCGAAGAACAGCCTGGCGCAGCGCTGGCGGACCGCATCGTCGCCGGGGTCGATGAGGGCCAGGCCCTCGAGCGAGCAGTCGGCTTCGCCGGCGGCGACAGCCGCCTCGTCCGGCTTGCCGATCAGCACGACCTGGGCGAGGCTCTCGTCGCACGCCTTGCGCGCCGCCCGGATGGTTCGCGGATCGCCGACCTCGGGAAGACCGACGACCTTGTGCAGGCCCGCGGCCCGCTCCCGAATGGACTGCATGACAGTTGCCATGTGCATGGCTCCTCTGGTTGTGGGGGATGGTCAACGGCAGATGATCTGGTTCGTGTGCTACTAGGGTCTGCGGAAGCACGAGCATAGGCCGTGGGTGCCGCGTCGTG
>JAJFUB010000163.1 GCA_021372615.1 bacterium
TAGAACTCGCCCAGGCAGAAATGCGCTTCAGCGTGGCGGGGGTGGATCTTGAGGGCCTTGCGGTACGCCTGGTAGGCCTTGCGCGGCATCTCGGCCTCGAAGTACGCATCGCCGAGCTTCACGCGCGCATCGGGGTTGTGGCCGTCGAGTTCGGTCGCCTTCTCGTAGTGCGTGATCGCGTGTTCGAGAACGCCCTTCTCGGCCAGATAGTCGGCTCGTCGAACCCGTGCGGCGGCCATTCTGCGCTTGCGCGCCGCTTCGCTTGACGTGCTACGTCGGCGAGGCATGGAACTCCCTCATCGAGACTGTACGCCCGGCCCTAATCCCTGGTGGCCGACCCCTGATCCCGATCAATGATGAGTGTGACCGGACCGTCATTCACCAGCGAGACTTGCATGTGCGCGCCGAAGACCCCGCGACCCACCGGCGGGCCGGACCGCGCGCACAGGTCGCAGAAGCGGTCGAAAAGCACCGTGGCCTGATCGGGAGCGAGGGCGTCGGAGAAGCCGGGCCGCCGCCCCTTGCGGCAGTCGCCGTAGAGCGTGAACTGCGGCACCAGCAGCAACTCCCCGTCCACGTCCTCCACCGACAGGTTCATCTTGTCGTCGGCATCCTCAAAGAGCCGCAGACCGACCAGCTTGGCCGCCATCCAGTCCAACTCGGCCTCGCCGTCGCCGGGCCGGAAGCCCACGAGAGCCAGCAGGCCCCGGCCGATTTGCCCCACGATCTCCCCGTCAACTCGCACCGCCGCCTGCGTCACGCGCTGCACTACAACTCGCACAATGATGACTCCTTGTGAAGGAGGATTATAGGCGGGCCCACGAGTGAAGTCAACGAACGGCGGGGGGCGGGCAGGCAGTCGTTGCCGTTCCCCTCTCCGGAGCGAAGCGAGGGAGAGGAGTAGGGGCGAGGACGCCGTTCCCGCCTTTCGCCGCAGGTCTCGCTACACTCAATACCGAACCATCCGCCCATGCCTGCCACCGTCCTCCTCGTCAACCCCAACCGCATGTCGCCGCCTGTCGCGCCGCTCGCGCTGGAGTATCTCGCCGCCGCGCTAGAAGACGCCGGCGTTCCCTTCGCCCTGTGTGACTTGTGCTTCGCCGACGACCCGGCGGCGGCGCTGGCGGCGGCGGTGCGGGAGCACGATCCGCGCCTCATCGCCGTCACCATGCGCAACTCCGACGACTGCTACTGCGCCACGCAGCACTCGTTCATCCCGGACATGCAGCAGCTCCTGCAGGGCCTCCGCGAACACAGTGACCAGCCGGTAGTGCTCGGTGGCGCGGGCTACTCCGCCGCGCCGGAGGCCATCCTGGAACTGACCGGCGCCGAGTACGGGGTGGTGGGCGATGGGGAAGAGGCGCTGCCCAAGCTGGCGGCCGCGTTGGCTGATGGTGGGGACATGAGGCGGATCCCGGGGCTGGTCTGGCGCGACGCCGCCGGCACGCATCGCACACCGCCGGCCTATGCCGACTTCGGTCAGACGACCCTGGCGCGCAATCATCTCGACAACGCCCGCTACTTCGCTCAGGGCGGCCAGGCCGGGCTCGAGACCAAGCGCGGCTGCCCGATGACCTGCACCTTCTGCGCCGACCCGCTCAGCAAGGGCACCCGCTGCCGCCTGCGCCCCCCGCAGGCCGTCGCGCAGGAGGCCCGCCACCTGATCGCCCAGGGTGTGGATGCCATTCACCTGTGCGACGCCGAGTTCAACCTGCCCCTCGAGCACGCCAAGGGCGTGTGCCGGGCGGTGGTCGCGGCCGGGCTGGGGGAGCAGTGGCGCTGGTGGGCGTATCTGTCGCCGGTTCCGTTCGATGCGGAGCTAGCCGACCTGCTGGTGCGCTCGGGCTGCGCGGGCGTGAACTTCGGCACCGACGCCGGCGATGCGGAGATGCTCCGCCGCCTGGGTCGCCAGTACGGGCCGGACGATATCCGTGAGACAGCGCGGCTGTGCCGGAGCCAGGGCCTGACCTTCATGTGCGACCTGCTGCTGGGCGGGCCGGGCGAGACGCGCGCGTCCCTCCGCCGCAGCATCGAGCTGATGAAGGAGATCGGGCCCGACTGTGTCGGTGTGTCCTTCGGCATGAGGCTATATGCCGGCACGGCAGTCTCTCGCGCGGTGCTGGCGCAGGGGCTCACGACGGATAACCCGCACCTGCGCGGCCGCGTGGCGGACAACGAGCACATGGCGTGGCCCATCCACTACGTCGAGGCCGGCCTGGGCGAGGATGTCATCCCGCACCTGCGGGACCTGATCGGGGGCGACCGGCGGTTCCTCTTCGGCTGGCCCGATGAGACGCAGGCGGACTACAACTACGATGACAACACCGTGCTGGCCGACGCCATCCGCGACGGGGCGCGGGGAGCGTACTGGGACATCCTGCGGCGGCTGGTGTGAGGGTCTTGTAGGGCGGGTACGGTCCGCCCTGGTTGGTTCGGCGCCTCACCGACTCCCCGAGATCACGTCCAGCACTGCTTTGGCCTTGAATCTAGCGGCGTCATGTACTATAGTAACGCCATACAACCGAATAATGGCAACGACAGGGACGAGTAGCCGCCGAGACTACCCGAGGCGTCCGTGAGGGCGCGGAGCGAGCCGGGATGGTGAGAGCCGGTGGGCAAGACGGCGGTGAATATCACCCTTGAGCCGCGGACCGAAACGGAGGGGCCGGATACCATCCGGACCAGCCCGAGTAGACTCCGCCGGAGCTTCCACCGTTATCGGGAAGGCGGCATCGACCGCCCTCACCCCCGTCCCCTGTCCCATCGCGACGTTGCGCGTCGCAGGGAGAGGGGAGTCGCGCAGCGACGGGGTGAGGGGACAGCGGCCTGTACCGACTGAGAGGGCGGCACTCCCCACCGGGGGAGCACCGTCAAACAGAGTGGTACCACGGGACTACTGCAGGCCCGTCTCTGTATGTCAGAGGCGGGCCTGCTTTTGTTCTCCGGGCCACACACCTCGGCAGGGAAGGAACGACCATGAGCAACCGCACCCTGATCTATGACACGACCCTACGCGACGGCTGCCAGGGCGAGGGCATTGCGCTGTCTGTGGATGACAAGCTGCGGATCGCGCGGCGCCTGGATGTTTTCGGGGTGGCGTACATCGAGGGCGGTTGGCCGAACCCGACTAGCCCCAAGGACCGCGAGTTCTTCGAGCGGGCCGCCGACATGAAGTGGCGCCACGCCAAGATCGCGGCCTTCGGCAGCACCCGTCGCGCCGACATCGCCCCCGAGGACGATGACAACCTGCGCGACCTCGTGGCCAGCCGCGCCCCGGTCGTGACGATCTTCGGCAAGAGCTGGGACTTCCACGCCACCAAGATACTCCGCATCTCGCTGGTCGAGAACCTGCGCATGATCGAGGACTCCGTCGCCTGGCTCAAGTCACAGGTGACCGAGGTCATTTTCGATGCCGAGCACTTCTTCGACGGCTACCTGTCCGATGCCGCCTTCGCTCTCGATTGCCTGCACGCGGCGGTACGCGGCGGCGCCGACTGTCTGTGCCTGTGCGACACCAACGGTGGCACGATGCCCCCGCAGGTCGTCGAGATCGTCGCGGCGGTGCGCCAGCAGGTGGAGACGCCACTGGGCATCCACTGCCACAACGACTCCGGCACTGCAGTGGCCAGCAGCCTCATGGCAGTGCAGGCCGGCTGCCGGCAGGTGCAGGGCACCTTCAACGGCTTTGGCGAGCGGACGGGCAACGCCGACCTGTGCACCATCATCCCCAACCTGGAGCTCAAACTCGACCGCCGCTGCCTGCCCAAGGGCAAGCTGGCGGAGATCACGACCGTGAGCCACTACGTATCCGAGGTGGCCAACCTGATCCCCAACTCGCGCGCGCCGTATGTCGGCTCCTCGGCCTTCGCGCACAAGGGCGGCATGCACGTCAATGCCGTGATGAAGCACCCGGAGTCCTTCGAGCACATCGAGCCGGAGGTCGTCGGCAACCAGCGCCGCATCCTGGTCAGCGACTACTCGGGGTCGTCCACCATCGTGGGCAAGCTGCAGCGCGTGTGGCCGGAGTTGGACCGCAAGGACCCGATCGTCGCCGAGGTGCTCCGGCACGTCAAAGACCTCGAGAACGAGGGCTACCAGTTCGAGGCCGCCGAGGCCTCGCTGGAGCTGCTCGCCCTGCGGCTGCGGGGCGAGCTGGAGGACATGTTCGACCTGCACGGCTACCGCGTGATGATCGCCAAGCTCGACGAGGACTCCGACCCGTATAGCGAGGCCACCGTGAAGGTGAGCATCGGTGACCGGGAAGTGCACACCGCCGCCGACGGTGACGGTCCCGTCAATGCGCTCGACAACGCCCTGCGCAAGGCGCTCACGGAGCTGTTCCCGAGGCTGCAGCGACTGCAGTTGGTGGACTATAAGGTCCGCGTGCTGACCGCCGAGGGCGGTACGGCCACCAAGGTCCGCGTCCTGATCGAGACCACCGACGGTACGCGCAACTGGGGCACCGTCGGTGTGCACGAGAACATCATCGAGGCCAGTTGGCAGGCCCTGATCGACGCGATCATCTACGGGCTACTGAGGGATGGGCACTAGGGCCTGGCCGCAGCCGTCCCCAGTCCCCAGAACCCAATGCCCAACACCCGCCTTCGCCATGCCTGAGCTGCCCGAAGTAGAAACCATGCGACGCGACCTGGAGGCCCTGGCCGACCAGGCCGTGGTCGCGCGTGTGCAAGTGCTGGATGAGAAGGTCATCCAGGGCTCAGCCCGCGCCTTCGCCCGGGGGCTGAAGGGCCGGCGCTTCGTCTCCTTCGGCCGGCGCGGCAAGGTACTGATGCTGGGCCTGGATGATGGCGCCGTGCTGCTGGCACACCCGCGCATGACCGGCCACTGGCTCGGCCTGGAGCCGGAGCATGACGTGCCGGCCCATCCCCGCGTCATCTTCCACCTCGACAGCGGACGCCGGCTGGTGTTCGACGACGCGCGGCGCTTCGGGCGGCTGGAGCTGGTGCGTGGGGACTGCGTGGGGGAGGCGTGCCTGCTGCGGAACATCGGCGAGGACGGCCTGCGCGTGGACGAGGCGGCACTGGCAGAGTGGCTTAGCCGTAAGCGCGTGGCGATCAAGGTGGCCTTGCTCGACCAGCGGGGCATCGCGGGCATTGGGAACATCTACGCCTCGGAGATTCTGCACCGTGTGGGCCTGGACCCGCGCACGCCGGCCCGCCGCGTCAAGCCGGACGAGCTGCGCGGCATCGCGCGCGAGACGGAGCGCGTCCTGGGCGAAAGCATCGAGTACCGCGGGACCACGCTGATGAACTACCGGACGGCCAATGGCGATCAGGGGGCATTTCGCCGCAAGCTGCGGGTGTACGGCCATGAGGGGGAGCCCTGCCGCCGCCGGGGCTGCGAGGGCACGATCCAGCGGATCGTGCAGGTCGGGCGCAGCACGTACTTCTGCTCCCACTGTCAGCGCACCGGGCGGAAGCGGCAGGCCTAGGCAGCGGTCAGATGGCAGCAGGCCCGCTGCTTGGCCGGCGGGCCTGCTATCTGTGGGGCGCTACTTCACTTCCAGTTGCGTAGTCCCGCTGAGTTCGCCCCCTATCGGCCCCAGGTCCGTGGTTGCGGCCACGCTGTACTGCCCTCTTGGTATTCGCACGGAATACTGGGGCCCGCCTCACCCAAACGCCATCTTCGCCAGCCCCGCGCTGCCCTGGTGGACGACCTTCCCGTCGGCCGTGGTCACCTTGACTGTCACGAGGCAGGGCTGCCCGTTGTGCGTAGCCTGCGAGACGAAGAACTCGGACCCGGCCAGTGTCACGCCGATACCGGTCTGCCCCTTCGTCGCCTCGTCCGGCGCCGTCGCTACCTCAAGCTGCGGGCCACGCACCCAGCCACCCGGCGGCAGGTTCTCCACACTGCGAGCTGTGGTCATCCGGCAGGCGCCGTAGTACACCCAGCGCTCGGTGCCACGCTGCAGCTCGCAGCGGACCATCGCCCCGCAGTACTCCTCCACTGGCTGCCCGCGCCTCTGATACCGCGTTACGTGGACGGTGACCACATTGCGGCCCGCGCAGTCCCCGCCCCGACGGAACGGCACAGCGACCGCCGGGAGGACGCACGACGCGAACTGGCCGCTCCCCATCTCCGTCACCTTCCCCACCGACTTCTCCCGGGGCTCGAACTGTCCGTTGGCGTTCACATCCGCAAAGAGCACATTGCGAAGCTTGCAGGCGCCGTCGGAGCGCAGCTTGACGAGGAGTGTCTCGGCCCCGGTGGGGGGGAGGGACAGCCGGGCGTACCGCGCCGTAGTGGGCACCTCGGCCGCGTGGAGGCCCGACAGCATGAGGAGACACGACAGGGGAAGCACAACCCGTCTGAAGCGGAACTCTGACATGCGCATCTACCCCCTTGCTGGAGTGTCAGAGGCCTGGCGTCATCATGAGGATGTTCGTCTCACGGCCACGCACCTCCTGCCGGCAGTCGCAAAGAAGACAGACCGGCGCGAGCGCCGGCCTGTCCTGTGACCGCTGTGTGACGGGTCTAGTGCACCTCGATCTTCTTGCCGATCTTCTCTTCCTTGGCCTTGGGGGCCTTGATGGTGCAGACGCCGTTCTCACAGGTGGCGGTGATCCCGTCCTGCTTGACCTCCGCGGGCAGCGTGACCGCGCGGTAGAAGCTGCCCGTGCGCAGCTCCTTGCGGTAGTAGCCCTCTTCCTTGACCTCTTCCTCCTGCTTCGTCTGGCCGCGTATGGTGAGGACATTGTCCTGCAGGTTGATCTCCAGGTCTTCCTTCCTGATGCCCGGCACCTCAGCCTTGACGATGACCTCGTCATCGCTCTCGTAGACATCCACGGGTATGCCCAACTGGTGGGCGTCCCCCTCCTCAGCCCAGGGCATGAAACGGCTCATGTCCCTGGCCATCTGCTCCATCTGATCCCACACGGCAGGCATCCTGCGTCCGGGGCGATACCATCGGATCAGCGACATGGTGGTCACACTCCCTTGTTCGTGTGTTGGTAGGGACATCATATGCATTGAGCGTATAAATGTCAAGTATGTTTATGTTTACATCTGAACATCCAGCCCCGCCTGCCCCAGACCCGTCGCGCGGGCGAGGCCGCCCGCGCTACAGGAAGGGAGATCGGGCACAGACTGTGGCCGGCTCTGAGTACCGGACCGCTCGCGCTGAGGAGGTGTCTCCGGAACACCACACCATCGCCTCGTACTCACTACGGGCGGTCGTACTTTTCCTGAGGCCATTCCGTCTCAGGCATGTCTAAGCAGCTACTGTTGACGACGGTTGGCCACACTGGATCTCTGTGCCATCGTCGTGCAATGGTGGGTTGCAAGGAACCTTGCGGGCGTGCTAAGCTACATACCATCGGCCGGTGTAATCGAACCAGTTCATCATGATCACCCCGCTGCGACCGCAACCGAAGATGCTCCTGGCCCTCGCCGCCGCTGTGATGCTGGCGGCGACCTGTGTGGTGGCCGATGACACCTCCGCCTCGGACCACGCCACCTTCTACCTCGAGAGCATTCGCCCGGCCACCATCAAGCTGGAGTCCGTAGCACCGCAGACGACGGACACGAACGCCCTCGTCGTGCCGACCGCCAACACCTACGACCTCAGCATGAACGGCGGCCTCATGTCGCTCCGCCGCAGCTTCACGCGGACCGTCGTGGACCGCGCCTCCGCGCTGCTGGACATGGCGTACCAGGAGAAGTCCGTCACCGAGGCCGGACTCGATCTCGGAAGCACCGCGTTGAGCTTCTCCTCGACCACCACCGAGACCAAGGACGTCGTTGGGCTGTCGCTGGACAGCACGCGCGTAGATGTCATGGGGCTCAAGCAGTCCTTCGGCGGCGGCGAGAGCGCCTCGTCGCTCGCCCTCACCCGCACCATCACCACGCAGGAACTCGCCTCCGGCGATGTCTCCACGACGGTGGACGCCCTCGCGTTCGCCAGCGGGTTGACTAAGCGCAGCGATCTGTCGTTCAAGGCCAGCCAGTTGACCACCGATGAGGTGGGGGCGCTGAACCAGACGAACCTCGAGGCCGTCCTGAAGCTCAAGTTCGCGGGCAGCGAGAACGCACAGAGCTACCTCCTCACCCACAAGTTCAACAACCGCCAGGACATCGTCATCGAGAAGATGGACTTCAATGTCCCGCTGGCGCTGAGCGGCGGCAAGGGGATCGCCGAGTACCATTCGGCCTTCACGACCACCGATGGGGTGGAGGTCGGCAAGCGCACCACGCATCTGCTTCTGCCCTTCCGTACGGGAGGCAAGGCGGGGAGCCTCGACCACCAGATCGTGGGGCAGGACAGTGGCTCGGGCATGGTGGAGACGACCACCACCAAGCTGGTCGCACCCTTCCGTCTGGCCGGCAGCGACTTCTGCACCGAGGGCACGCGCATCGTCCTGCACAAGTCCGGCTCTGACACAGAGACACTGGCGCAGAAGCTGACGGCCCCCCTGCTCGGCGGGTTGGCGACACTGCACCACCAGACGGTGAAGACTGAGACCTCGTCGGCGACCACGGAGGTGGAGCAGTTCGCCGTGACGCTGCCCACCATCAAGCTGGGCACGGTCGCCAGCTTCACCGGATCGCGCACCTCCACCGACACCAGCACCACCGGCGCCGAGGACGTGACCAGCGTCAGCCTCACCGCCGATCCGCTCAAGCCGCTGCATATCGAGGCCCAGTACAAGCTGGACGACGAGGGCGACACGCAGACGACGATCAGCCGCCAGCTCCAGACCAAGTGGGCCATCTGTGACAAGACGTCGCTGGTGGGGCGGTTCTCGGAGGCCGAAGCAGCCAGCACCACCACACCCAACGTCCTGCGCCTGGTGGAACTCGTGCGCGACCGCGGCAAGTCCGGGATCGGGCTGCGTGCCGGCCTGGCCTCCTACGAGGCGTCCGACGGCACCGAAGTGGACGCCGCGCGGCGCTTCGAGGTCACGGCCGGTGACAAGCGGACGGTCGCTGTCAGCGCCGCCTACTGTGAGTATGACACCAGCTCGTACAAGCGGCAGGATGACGACGGTACCGTGGCGCTGTCGCTGCAGCATGGCAACCCCGACGGTTTCAGTGTGCGCTGGCGCTATGAGGACAAGCCGGCGCGGGCCGAGCCGCTGCAGGCGGTGGAGTTGGCGATGAAGGCACTGGGCGGCTCGCTACAGCTCAGCTATGCCGCCAACCCGGTAGCGCCCGATGGCTCGACGGTGCGCCAGGCCGACCAGTACGAGGCGACCCTGGGGCGCAAGATCCTCGGTGGCGTCACCATGGAAGTGGCCTACCGCTACCTCGCCTATGACGAGGAAGGCGACAACGACCAGAGCGTTCGCATCAAGCTGGACGGCGGCAAAGAGGACAAGAGCGGCAAGCTGGCAGTGGCCTTCTACACCGGCGACTACGCCCCGACAGCCAAGTCCACGGTGACGGCCAGCACGATTCCCCTGACCTCGCTGCTGAGCATCTCATACTCGCACAAGTGGGGCACCGCCGGTCGGATCAGTCTGACCGTCAAGCAGCAGATGGCCGCCAGCGCCACTCTGGAAGATGACGCGACTGAGGGGCGCCTGGAGTTCCAGACGTCGTTCTAGGGGCGAGGCCGGTATCGGCCCGCCCCGTGCCGTCCCGTTTACGGCAATCTTACCGTTGACTGGGTGTCAGGTTTCCGGTATACTTTGTGGCACATAGCAGAAGGCCGTGGGGCCCAGGCCTCTCGTCACACTCCTCGCTACCACTCGCAGCGCTCTGGATCCCCCCACTCTCGTCGCTTGAGGGCAGACAATCCGCGCGCGCGCCGGTTCACCGTCGGTGCGCACAGGATGGATACGCCTCATGACTTGGCCTGACTTCGTCGCGATTGCCCTGTGTATCGCCATGGGCATCGTCGAGAGCAAGCGAGGCTTCGTGCCGGCTTTCTGCGCCATGGTGGGCGCCGTGCTGGTAGTAGAGATCGCCGGATCGAGCTACCGCAGCCTTTTCCCCGGCCTCAGCTATGCCACCGGGTATGCCGTGACAGTCATCATCGGTTTTGCCATCGTCGCGGTCCTGACCATCCTGCTCAAGCGTTACGCGCCGACGGACATCGGCTCTTTTGACAGCCCCCTGGCGGGCGTGGTCGGCATCTTCACCGGCCTGATCCTGGCCCACGCCCTGTACGGCGCCGTGATCCTGGCCTCGCCGGGCGGCATGACCGCCCCGGTCTATGCCAACTCGGCACTGGGCGGTCAGATATATGAGCTGCGTGGGTGGCACGGCTTTCTGGAGTTCATGGGCCGCATCGGCTCCACCAATGTGGCCGAACCAACCGGGCGCTCGTGACCCGGTCCGGGGATGATTGAGTGTGCATGACCTGGCGCAAGTGGACCTGATCCGCGAGCGGATGGGTGTGGGCTACAAAGAGGCCATGGCGGCCCTGGACGAGGCGGAGGGGGATGTGGTCGCTGCCCTGGCTATCCTCGAAGACGCCGCTGTAGGCGGCCTGAGACTATTTGAAGAACGGGCGAAGGAAGGAGTGAGGCGCGGGCTCGTCGAGCAACTCACACTGATCAGGTGGCAGATCCTGGGGCAGCCGGTGGCGGAGCTACCGGTGGCCGTGGTCGGGATCGGGGCCGTGCTGGTGGGCCTGGCGGCTCTCCTGATCTCTAGCAGCACCGTCGAAACCGAGTACACGTCCGGGGACTCGGGGCCCACGGACCAGCAACCTCCAGAGAGTCATTAGCCGAGGTGACAAATGGTTAATGCTGCGGAATTCTTTCGCGAAGCCGGAACCCGTTTGGTGGGCCATTCGCAGGATCCGCTGTCGGATGAGGAGCTCGTGAGGCGCGCGCAGGAAACGCGTGACGTCGAAGCGACAGAGTACCTACTGTACAAATACCGCAACCTAGTCCGCGCCAAGGTCAAGTCGTACTTCCTGGTCGGCGCCGAGCGCGATGACCTGCTGCAGATCGGCATGATCGGTCTGTGGGAAGCCATCACCGACTACCGCGCTGACCGCCACACGTCGTTCGCCTGCTTCGCCAAGGTCTGCATTCAGCGCCAGATGATCTCGGCCATCAAGGCTGCCACCCGGCAGAAGCAGGCGCCGCTGAACTCCTCCGTCTCCCTGGAAGCCCCCCCCAGCGGCGACAGTGAGGACCGCGCGCTGTCCGAGGTGCTCACCTGCAAGCCCGAGGTGGACCCCGAGACCATCGTGCTGGGCAAAGAGGGCGAGCGCCTGTTGCAGGAGACGCTGCGCGAGGAGCTTTCGCCGTTCGAGTGGCGGGTCCTCACCGAGTACCGCACCGGCAAGTCCTACCGCGAGATGGCGGAGAAGCTGGACTGCAAGGTCAAGTCCATAGATAACGCTCTGTCGCGGATCCGGCGCAAGCTGCCCCAGGTCGCCCCGGAGCAGGTGCAGAGACTGCGAGCGCACACCGCCTGACGCCGGGCGCTAACGATTCCCGCGGACGGGTCAGCAATGGCCCGTCCGCTGCGTTTGTGGTACAATGGCTGGCGGCGCGTCGTGGGAGCGGTCACCGACCGCGACTGGCCTGACGGAAGTCGCGGTCGGTGACCGCTCCCACAGCCTTCACACGCCAGCCTTCACCTACGGGAACCACCTATGACTTTCCAGCAGATCATCAAGCATCTCGACGACTTCTGGGCCCAGCGCGGCTGCATCATCGCCCAGCCCTATGACGTGGAGGTCGGCGCCGGGACCATGACGCCCGACACCTTCCTGCGCGCCCTGGGGCCCGAGCCCTGGAACGTCGCCTACGTGCAGGGCTGCCGCCGGCCGGACGACGGGCGCTATGGCGAGAACCCCAACCGCTTCCAGAAGCACTTGCAGTACCAGGTCATTCTGAAGCCCTCGCCCGACGGCATTCAGGAGACATACCTGGACAGCCTGTGCTCTCTGGGCCTCGACCCGCTGCAGCACGACTTCCGCTTCGTGGAAGATGACTGGGAGGCCCCGACGTTGGGCGCCTCGGGCGTCGGCTGGGAGGTCTGGCTCGACGGCATGGAGATCACGCAGTTCACGTACTTCCAGAAGGCCGGGGGCATGGTCTGCAGCCCCGTCGCCGTGGAGCTGACCTACGGCATCGAGCGGTTGGCGATGTACATGCAGGATGTGGACCACTACCGCGACCTGAAGTGGAACGACACGATCAAGTTCGGCGAGCTGCGGCGTGAGGAAGAGCGCCAGTTCTCCGTCTACAACTTCGAGGTTGCCAACATTGACATGCTCTGGGAGCTGTTCCGGCTCTACGAGGCCGAAGTCGAGCGCCTGCTGGAACTCGGCCTGCAGCTTCCGGCGTACGACTATGTGCTCAAGTGTTCGCACACGTTCAACCTGCTCGACTCGCGCGGGGCGGTCAGCATCACCGAGCGCCCGGCGATGATCGGCCGCATCCGTAACCTGGCGGGCGCGGTGGCCAAGGCCCATGTCGCCCAGCGCGAAGCGTTGGGGTACCCGCTGCTCGCCCAGTAGTCCATGGCTCTGGTACGCCCGACACTCCTGTCGGGCGCGCCGCGTTCATCGCCCGACAAGAGTGTCGGGCGTACCACAACTCATAACCGATGGCTCCTAGCTACCATGCCTGATCTACTCATCGAGATTGGTGTCGAGGAAATCCCCGCGGACGTCATCGTGCCGGCGCTGGAGCAGATGCGCATGGCCCTGGCCGAGGGCCTTACCGCCCTGCGTCTGGAGCATGGCGCGGTCAGCATCTATGGCACGCCGCGCCGTCTGGCCGCGCTCGTGGCGGGCGTGGCGGAGCGCCAGCCGGACGAAGTCAAGGAGGTCAAGGGCCCGCCGGCGTCGGCGGCTTTCGACGCCGAGGGTAAGCCCACCAAGGCCGCGCAGGGCTTCGCCGCCAAGAACGGCCTGAGCGTGGATCAACTGCGTGTGGAGGAGACCGACAAGGGCTCCTTCGTCTACGCCACCGTGTCCGGGCAGGGCCGCCCGGCCGCCGAGGTGATCCCCGGACTGCTCGAGAGCATGATGACGGGTTTCGTCTTCCCCAAGACGCTCAAGTGGGGCGACCGCGAGGAGCGGTTTGCGCGGCCCGTGCGCTGGTTGGTGGCGCTGCTGGGGGACGAGGTGCTCGACTGGGAGTTCGCCCGCGTCAAGGCCGGGCGTACCACGCGCGGCCATCGCTTCCTGGGGTCGGACCATGTGCCGATTAGCAGCCCTGCGGCCTATCTGGAGACCCTCCGGGCACAGCACGTGATCGCCGACCATCACGAGCGCCGCGAGATGATCCGCGACCGCGCCGTGGCGGCAGCGGCGGCCGTGGGCGGCAACCCGCGCCTGGATGAGGACCTGCTGGAGGAGAACAACTTCCTCGTCGAGTGGCCGTCATGCCTCCTCGGCAGCTACCCCGAGCGCTTCCTGGCGCTGCCCGAGTCCGTGCCGGTGACCGTGATGCAGAAGCATCAGCGGTACTTCCCGGTGCAGGACGAGGCGGGGCGCCTGCTCCCGCACTTCATCATCACCCGCAACGGCGAGGGCCAGGGCGAGGACAACATCCGCCGCGGCAACGAGAAGGTCATCGTGCCGCGCCTGGAGGACGCCGAGTTCTACCTGACGGAGGACCTCAAGACGCCTCTGCCCGACCGGCTGGAGGCGCTCAAGCGCGTCACGTTCATGGAGTCGCTCGGCACGCTGCACGATAAGACCGAACGGATCGTGCAGCTTGTGATCTGGCTGGGGCGGCAGCTTGGCATGCCGGCCAACGAGCGCGACATCGCCGTCCGGGCGGCCCTGCTGTCCAAGTGCGACCAGGTGACGTTGATGGTCGGCGACGGCAAGCTGGCGGCCCTGCAGGGGGTCATCGGCGGACACTACGCGGGTCTGGCCGGGGAGCGGCCGGAAGTCTGTCAGGCGCTGGCGGAGCAGTACCTGCCCGTGCGGCCGGACGACCCCGTGCCGGCGACGATGGCGGGCAAGCTGCTGGCCCTGGCCGACAAGATGGACAACCTCGCGGCTGCGTTCTCGCTGGGAATGATCCCCCGGGGCACGCGCGATCCGCAGGGCCTGCGGCGCCAGGCGCAGGCGGTGCTGGCCATCCTGCAGGCCGGCGATATGCACGTGCCACTGGGCGCCCTGGTGGCCGAGTCCGTGGGGCTGGTACCCGAGCCCGATCCTCTGCCGAAGGGGGCGTTGTCGCCGGCTGACGCGGCCACTGCCCTGATGGACTTCGTGGCCGGGCGCATCGAGGCCACACTACAGGACGCGGGCCTGCCGTACGACACGGTTCGAGCCGCGCTGGGTGGCGCGTGGAACGACCCGGTGGAGATCATGCAGCGGGCGCAGGCACTGCAGCGGATCCGCGAGGATGCCGCCGACTTTGAGGCGCAGGTGGACACGGCTACGCGCCCCGCGAATATCTGGCGCAACACCGACCTGCCCGCTGGGGTAGCGGTGAAGCCGGCGCTGTTCGAGCACGAGACGGAAAGGGCCTTCTGGACGGCGTTCACGGCGGCGTGCGATCGGGTAGAGGCATTGCAGCAGGCCGAGACGACCGACTACGCGGCGGTCTGGCAGGCCATCACAGCCCTGCGCGAGCCGATCGAGACGCTGTTCGAGGCGGTCATGATCAACGCCGACGATCCCGACCTGCGCAACAACCGCCTCGCGATGATGCGCGAGCTGGACACGCTGTATCTGCAACTCGCCGACTTCCGCGAGATCGTGCAGTAGCAAGGCGGCGTGGCTGTGGGGGGAGGGGCCGGATATCATCCGGCCCGCCGTGCGGACCTCTGGGCACAAGCAGACGTGAGCAGTGAACAACGGGCCGGCTGATAGCCGGCCCCACCGTTTCTCCCCGCCGGCCGGAGCGACAGCCTACCAGTCTGCCTGCTCCTTGATCGCCTTCACCACCGCCCTGGCATCGGGGCCGCGGATGACGCGTGTGCCGACCAGCGTCGTCGGCGTGGTGGGCGCGGTCGAGCAACCGAACCTGTTGTGGCTCAACTCCTGGAGCACTTCTCGGGCGTGCGGAGCCTGGGTCACGTCCGCCAGCTCGTAGGCGACCCCCTGGCCGTCTAGCAGGTCCTGCAACACCGCGCAGTCCCCGCAGCCGGGGCCGAAGATGAGCACCACCGGCGGGCCGGGGTACTGCCACTCCACCCCCAGTTGCTGCATGACCTGCTCCGTCTGCTGTCGCGACCTGAGGCCCGAGCGGTCCTGGGTTGCGATGAGTACGAAGACGGCGACAAACGCGATCTGCACCAACGCCAGATACCTGCGCGACAAGCTGCTAACCCCCCTTGCTTACTCTCCTCTGAAGCTGATGATACTCCAGATGTGGATTCCTGGCACCTTGACCGTCACCACGCCCTGCCGCACCTCCGCCGTGAGTGTGGAACCCTCCTGCCCGCTATCGGGCGATGACCATGTGACCGACCCGACCAGCCGCTTTGTTCCCGCTGGCAGCGGCACCGACACCGTGAACGGCCCGCAGGGCTTCATCTCGTCCTTGTCGGCGTCCAGGTCTACATTGAGCAGTTGCACGATCACCTGCTGCCCGTGGCGGTAGGGCCTGATCTGCACCGTTGCCGGGGCGGTCGTCTCCAGGTGCGGCACACCCATCAGCGCTTGCGCGACGGCCTTGAGCATCGCTGTGCGCGCGGGGGCCTCGCCCGTCGGCGGCGGGATCGAAGCGGTGATGCTGCCTTGCCCGGAGTGCGCCACGGCGGTGTCAGGGACATACCCCGCCGGCGACTTCTGCCAGCCCAGGAACGCCTCCCAACCGGGGACCTGCTTGCCGTCGCCGCCCTCGCAGCCGGGGTTCTGCAGCAAGTTCGTGTCGCTGCCCTGCTCGCCGAAGAACAGGTCGTCGAACCACGCCTGGCCGCTGTGGTAGCGGAACAGGGCATGGACCGTGGCGGACTTGACCGGCTTGCCGGGGTGGATGACGAACTCGGACATCTGCCAGTCGTGCGTCCCCGCCTTGAACGGCGCCACCTGCGCCCACAGGGGCGTGCCGTCGGTGTAGGTGAGGTCCACCCAGAGCCCGTACTGGTTGTCGGTCGGACCCGAGACCTGCTCCGCCTTGCTCCAGCCCCGTACCACCAGCGGCTTCGCCTCGGTCTGGTTCACCTGCACCGTCTGCGACGCGCCGCGCGCCGCGCCGATGGCGTTGGCGGTGAGGAACTCGGCCGGCTCATCCTGCAGGCGCAGCGTCCGAGGGCTGGCGAGCAGGTCGGTCCCCGCTGCCTGGGCCCGTCTGGCGAAGCTCTCGTCGCGCGTAGCGAACAGTCCGGAGATGGCCAGACGCCCGCCCGCTTGCTGGAACTTGCGCAGGCTCGCGATCTGGGCGTCAGACAGGGCCTCGATGCCCGGGCAGATCACGAGACCGTACTGCGCCAGACGCCGGTCGAGGTCGCTGTCCGGCCATAGCTCGGCGTCGCCCATGACCTCGATGTTGTAGGGCACGTGGGCCGCTTCGAGGGCCCGGGCGAAGCCGACGAAGTGGTCGCCGGCCGCCTTCGTCCCGGCCACACCGCCACCGAGGCCTGTCGCTCCCAGGTAGCGCGGGGCGAACGAGGGCACCGAGTACAACAGCGCCACCCGTGTGTCGGCGGCATAGTTGCCGGTCAGCAGGTCGCTGTGCTGGTGGGCGAACTGCGCGTACTTCGCCAGCGCCTCGTAGGTGGCGACGCCCATCGGGATGCTGACGTAGCCCTTCTGCGGGTCCCAGCCCAGGTTGTTGATCTCATAGTACGGCGTGGCGCCGTGAACGTAGCATTCGGCGACGAAGACCTGCGACCCCGCGACCTGGTCCATGTAGGCCCTGCTGCCGAAGTCCCAGATCCAGGCGGGCTTGCTGTGCCGCCCGCCCGCGAGGTTGAGCGCATACCACAGGCTGTTGGGGTTCGTGCCAAAGGCGCGGTTGCTGTTCTCCAGGAAGATCAGGTCGCTGGCATCGGACAGCAGCACAAAGGGGTACGGGGGCAGGCCGTGCGCCCCCTGGTTGCCGCAGATGGGCACTTCCGGCCGCGCCGCGTGCGAGGCTGCCACTTCGTCCCGCCAGTGCCCCACATTCGAGGCCAGCATGAAGCGCG
Organism: bacterium; assembly: GCA_021372615.1. Classification (NCBI taxonomy): domain Bacteria; species bacterium. The sequence goes on from JAJFUB010000163.1 coordinate 17,026, forward strand.
TGTACTCCCGCAGCAGTGGGTCCTCCAGCTTCTCTTCGGCCGGCTTCTTCAGGGCCGTCTGCAGGGCGGCCTTGGCATCGAAGGTGGCGATGTCAGGGATGCCGAGCGCCTTGAGGCGGTCGGGAGCGAGGCCCTGCAATCGGGCCTTGAAGCCGGCCAGGCACCACTTGCACCAGCCGCCGTTGTCCCAGCCCACGCCGCAGGGAGAGCCGATGTTGTCCTGGCGCACCAGCGCGCACGTCGGGTCCTTGGCGGCGCGGAGGATCGAGTCCTTGTGGAAGTCATGCCAGCGCGGCGCGTTGTGGCAGACGTAGTACAGCAGCGGGGTCTCGCTGCCATACCGGAGCGTCTGGAGCTTGCCGGTGCTGTTGACCGCCACCCCGTTGTCTTCGGTGGGCTCGAAGGCGAAGCCGAACTTGTCCTGCCAGAGCTGGTAGTCACGCTTGGGGCCTTGCGGGAACTCCTGGTACTCCAGCCCGCCGAGGATCTTGCGCGTGCGGTGGGGATGGTTGACGAACTCAGGCAGGCAACTCCACTCGGCCACTTCGGGCTGGAAGTCGTCGAGGATCTGCTCGGGCGTCTTGCCGGGGGTGCCCGAAGTCCTGTTGAAGGGGCCGACCATCGGGCAGACGGCGGCCTTCCACCAGGGAGTAGGGGAGAGCTGGGCGAGGCTGAGAGTGGCCGCGCAGAGCAGGGCCGCCAGCGACAGCACAGGGCGCATGTTCCGCCTCCGCATAGGATGTGAGGTATAGACTTCGCCGGGCGGGCGCCGGGAACCTACCCGCGCAACGCCGTTGGAGGGGCCGGATACCATCCGGCCCGCCGCTCTGGCGCACGTTGCCAAGCAGCGGGATGACCCTACGGCGGGCCGGCTGATAGCCGGCCCCTCCAACAGCGCCATGGCGGCAGGTCGCGTGGCCCGCCCTGGCGAACTGCCCAACGCCATGACCATCCGCGAACGCACCGAGCAGTGGGAGCGTGAGCACCTCAGCCCGTACGCGCAGCTCAGCGCTGAGAGCCGCGGCCGGCGCGTGCCCGAACAGCCCGATCCCGTCCGCACCGACTACCAGCGCGATCGCGACCGCATCATCCACCTCTGTCGCGCCTTCCGCCGCCTCGCGCACAAGACACAGGTCTTTATCTCGCCGCACGAAGACCACTTGCGCACGCGCCTGACCCACACGCTCGACGTGTCGCAGATCGGCCGCACCATCGCGAAGGCACTGCGCCTGAATGAGGAGCTGACCGAGGCCATCGCGCTGGCCCATGACGTCGGCCACACCCCCTTCGGCCATTCCGGTGAGGCCGCGCTGGACGAAGCCTACCGCCGCTACGACCCGGAGGGCGGCTTCAACCACTACGAGCACAGCCTGCGCGTGGTAGACGAGCTGGAGCGCGACGGGTCGGGCCTGAACCTGACCGTCGAGACGCGCCTGGGCATCGTGCAGCACAGCAAGGGCGAGTCAGACCTGGCCGAGGTGCTCGCAGGCTCCGACCAGGGCGGGGCAGGCGAGATGACGCTCGAAGCGATGATCATCCGCCTGTCGGACCGTATCGCCTACCTGAACCACGACCTGGACGATTGCCTCCGGGCGGGCCTGCTGACCCAGGATGATGTGCCGCCCGACGTGCTGCGGGTGTTGGGCTACCGGCACGGCCAGCGCGTGGGGCGCATGGTCACCGACGTGATTGACCAGAGCCTCGACCAGCCGCGGGTCACCATGGGTCCCGAGATGATCGAGGCGACCGACGCCCTGCGCCGGTTCATGTTCGACCAGGTCTACTACCGGCCCGAGCTGATGAATGAGGTCAGGAAGGTGCGCGGCATCATTGGGGGCCTGTTCGAGGTCTACATGACCAATGACGCGGCGCTCTTCGAGGCCACCGGGCTGGTCCCCGACGACACGCGACGGCGCGCCCGCGCCGTCACCGACTACATCGCCGGCATGACCGACCGCTTCGCCCGCGCCCAGTACGTCCAGCACTTCCTGCCCACCGGCTATCCCTTCTGACCCGCCCTCCCCCCTGGCGCTACTCCATCGCTCTGGCGGTCCGGAGCCCCTGGCTCAGGCTCCGCATCTGCTGGACGATGCTGCGCGTCTGCGCCGCCTTGACCGCCGGGGGCAACTGCAGCGCCTCGTTGGCCGCGGCCTGCGCGCTGGTGAGGCGTGCGGTGGCCGCAGAGCTGACGGACGCGCCATCCAGCCACCGCCCGACGTTCACGAAGTAGGACATCGTCTCCAGGGAGGGCCCCGAGTCCAGCGTCCCGTCCACTTCCAGCAGCGGCCGGTCCGCCAGTGAAGCGGGCAGGCTGACGTTGAGGTAGCCGTCCATCGTGAAGGTCGCGGCCTGCACCCACGGCTCCGGCTCGTCCGGGAGCGTGACCGACACCGGGGCCATGGCCGACGGCTGTCCGGCCCCGGCCCGGAAGGGCACTCGCACGGTGGCCGGCGACCACCCCGCCGGCAGCCTGAGCTGCAGCGTGCCGCTGGTCTCGTGCCCCAGGTAGTTGTAGGCCCACACGTTCAAGATGTGCGTCTGGCCGGGCTCCAGCATCCGCGCTTTGCGGAACGACTGCCCGGTGCTGAAGTCCACGATTGGCACGACGCGCAGGACGACGGGCTTCTCCAGGGCGTTGAGGTAGTAGGCGACCTGGGCCTTGTGGAGCAGGGCTGTATACGTGCCGCGCCGTTGGACCTGGTTCAGGCGCCACTTGGTCCACAGGCAGCGCTGAAGCAGATGGTCGGCCACGGGCAGTTCGGCATCGGGATGGCGGGCGACCAGGCCGGAGCGGATCGTGTCCAGGTAGCGGTTCATGGCCTGCACCGTGGCCCCGGGCAGGGCCAGGTTGTTCCACACCCCGCTGCGGTCGTCGGCAATCTCGCCCAGCCATTCCTCCATGCGCGCCAGGCGCCACAGGTTGTTGGCGACCTTCACCGGCACCTCCTCGCCGGCGGTGCAGGTGTGCAGCAACCACACGCTCAGGGACATGCAGGCGTTCTGTGCTGTCACCAGGGCCTGCGGCGCCGCCGACGGCGTCGTGGCGAGGGCCGTTTCCACCTGCTGGACCGCGGTCGCGAGGAGGGTGAAGCGGCTGGGCCCGAGCAGGTCCGCCAGGTCCTGCTCCATGGGGTTGGCGTACCACACGAAGCAGGTCGAGCTGGCCTGGGGGGTGCCGTAGGGCGTGGTGGTCAGCAGGTCGAACCGTCGCCGGAAGGCTTCGGGGAGGTAGCGCGTGTCACTGACCCCCAGGATCACCAGCGGCTCCGCGGTGAGGCGGACCGTGACGCTCGTGCCGCCGCCCAGGCTGGTGCACTTGCCGAACGGGTCAATCTTCACGGCCGTCCGCGAGAGGCTGATGGTCGCGGTCGCCCCGTCATCCGACCAGGCGGCCAGCATGGGCGCCCCGTGCTTGAGAAACAGGTGCGCCGTGATGTGGTCGCCCAGGTTGACCGGCCCCACCTCCACCGCATCGGAGAGCAGCTTGCGCGTGGCCGCGAAGGCCGGGTACAGGGGCGTGGGCTGCAGCTTGCCCGTGTCAGCCCGCAGCAGGGCCGTGCCGGGAGCGTAGTCCTCATCGGTGCCGATGTAGCCCCCCAGGCACCCCGAACGGAAGAAGGACACCTCCCGCCAGGCCTTCAGCGTCAGGTAGCACCGCAGCAGCTCACCCGGTGTCTCCTGGTAGGTGGTGTAGTCCGCGGACCCGCGGCGGCCCTGGGCATAGCACTCGGTGTGCGACGTCTCACGCGGAGCGCCGACGCACCAGGGGATCTGCTGGGAGCCGGAGTACCAGATGCGCAGTGCCTCCTCGACGTCGCCCCCCGTGTGCAGCCCGACGTAGTCGAAGCAGTGCTTGGGCGACCCCGAGGCCATCATGCCCATGGCGGCCCAGTTGCCCGTCGAGCCCCCGTACACCATCGGAGCCTCGGGGACCCGCCGTCGCCCCGCAGCCCAGCTCATGTGCAGCAGCTCCATGTAGCGGTTCCAGTCGCCCATGTAGAAGCAGATGTCCGCCTCGTTCCACATCTCCCAACTGTGCGTCCAGGGCAGGGACTGGCGGGACGGCCGGCCCTGCGCCGGCATGACGCCCGTCGCGGGCCACGAGACGGTCTTGTTGCGGGCGAAGCCGGTCACCTGGTCGAGGTATAGCCCGTACTCGTTGGGCTCCGTTGGGTGCCAGGTGAAGACGGCGTTGTTCGCCCAGACGTCGCTGAAGGTGTTGGCGGGCTTCTCGGCCAGGAAGCTGGGCGTATAGCCCAGGACCAGCATCATCTGGATGCCGTGGCGGGCAGCCATGGCGTACCAGTCCTCCAGCAGGTCCGTCCGCCACACCCCGCGCTGCGGCTCAAAGGGCGGCCAGGGCACCGTCTGGCGCACCAGGCGCACTCCCATCTGCGCGGCCGTCTCCAGAATCTCATCGGTCGAGCCGTTGCCGGGGCACAGGCCAAAGATCGAGTAGTCACCCGGGTCCTCATAGGGGCGCGGCAGCACACAGAATGTCTCCCGGTGGGTCCCGGACGGCCACTTCAGATCGAGCGTGTAGTGACCGACGCCAAAGGACGGCAGCGTCAGCGACACGGCCTGTGTGCCCCCCACGCCGATGCTGGACACATAGCGGCACGCGCCGTAGTAGTCCGTCACCCGGACGCTCACGGTCCGTCGCGGGGCAGGCAGGCTCAGCGTCAGGTCACGCGTCTCGTCCGTGAAGTAGGCGTTGGCCAGACGGGGGAAGCTCACGGTGCAGTCGTCCGCCCACACGACGGCACAGAGCAGCAACGCCGGCAGCACAAGAGCCGGGCAGAAACGGCGCGGCATCAGGACCTCCATAGTCAGCGTAGTGTAGAGAATCTCGGACGATGGGGCCGCCGGCTTGAGCCCTCGTGTGACAGGCAGGTCAGCGGGAGCACGGGAGCGAACATGACCAGGCTCTGAGGAGGTGCCCCATGCTGAACCTGATGCTGGCCGCGCTGCTGGCCGGTGGTGTGCCCGATGGCGCCGTAACGATCAAGGTCGGAGACCTGCAGGTGGCGCTGGAGTCGGCCAACGCCTGGAACATCTCGAGCCTGAACCTGGGCGACAAACAGCTCATCCTGCCCGCCGGCGGACGTGGCGCCGCCATCAGCGTCGGCGGACAGTGGTACGGCGGCGGCATGCGGGCGCAGAGCGAGACCGTCACCGCGCTCAAGGTCGTCGCGGACGGGAAGGAAGTGACCCTCGCCCCGCCGCAGACCATCACCGGCGACACAGTCACGGTCAGCAAGGAGTCCATGCTGGCCGGCATCAAGCACACCGCCGAGACCACCTTCGAGAAGGACCTGTTCGTCCAGCGCCACGTCTTCGAGGCGACCGAGGACGTGAGCCTCGGGTCCTTCTACGGCTTCATCTACTCGCTGTGGCCGCAGGCGAAGAACTGGCTGGCCAAGCCGCTGCGCGGCAACCTGCAGCGCGGGGAGTTCAACGCCGATGGCGGCAACAAGCCCGGCACGCCGGTGCGCTGGATAGCCCAGTACGACCCGGCACTGGGTGTCGGCACGCTGGCCTACTTCATCGAGCCCCTGAGCGGCCCCGGCGCCTTCCACGCCTTCTGGGACAAGGACACCTACCACAAGCTGCTGGTCCAGCCGATGAAGGGCGCCCTGGCCAAGGGCACGAAGTTGGAGTTGACGATGGTGATGCAGCCCTTCGCCGCCACTCCCGACACCTGGGAGCAGAAGGCGCTGGAGGTCGCGAAGGCCTTGCAGACGCGCTTCCCCGCGAAGGAGCCGACCGGTCCGGATGCCACGTATGCCGAGGGCATCCCCGAGGACGGCGTGCTGACCTTCAAGACGGCGCACTACACCGTGCCCCTGTCGGCCAAGCAGGCCTGGACCATCTACAAGATCCTGTATGACGGCAACGTGATCGCGCACGAGCGGGGCTTCTATGGCACCGTGATGATCCCCGCCGGCAGCAACTTCTGGGGCACGGGGCACACCGAGGGCGGCCGCGAGATCGTGCAGGCCCTCAAGGTGGTGGTGGACGGCAAGGAGCAGCCGGTAGCGGTCGACCAGACGCTCACGGGCTCCAAGCTGCTGTTGGTGAAGGACTCGCTGATCTGGAAGCTCAAGTGCCATGCCGAGATCGAGGTCAGCGATGACCGGATCATCGAGCGCACGGAACTCGAGGCCACCGAAGCCTGCGAGCTGAAGCTGCTGTACTACTTTATGCACTGCTTCGTGCCGACCACGACCAAATGGGCCGCCGAGCTTCCTGACGGCAGCTCCACCGAGGGGGAGTTGAAGAGCGCCGGCGGCTTTGCGGTCAACCAGGACACCCGCTGGGTGGCGCAAGTGGAGCCGAACCTGCGCTATGGGTTCTTGTGCTATACTCCGCAGGTCATCACCGGGCCCGGCAGCGCCGCGAAGATCTGGGACCTGGATGCGAGCCGCTACCACAAGTTCTACTACCAGGCCAACGGCGCGCGGCAGCTCAAGGCAGGGGAGAAGCTGGACTACACCGTGGTGGTGCAGGTGGTGCCCAACGAGGCCGGCGACTGGGCGGCGACCAAGACGGCGGCGAGCACGCTCAAGCAGCTCTACCCGCCCAAGTAGCGATCAAGCGAGAGCCGGGGGACCGGCAAAGAGGAGAGCAGACATGGCCAACTACCGTTCACTACTCGTAGGCTGCGGCGCGCGCGCGACCGAGCACGCCGACGTCTACCGCGACATCCCCAACATGGACCTGGTCGCTTGCTGCGATTTGCTGCCTGAACGGGTCGAGCACTACAAGCAGACCTACGGCATCCCCGAGGGCTACACGGACCTGCACGAGGCGCTGGACAAGGTGAAGCCCGACGTGGTGCACTTCGTGACCCACCCGGCCCATCGCGTCTGGGAAGCGCAGACGGCCGCCGACGCCGGCGTCAAGGCCTGCATCATCGAGAAGCCGGTCGCCGTGCTGCCCTCCGATGTCACCGGGCTGGATGGGGTGCACAACAGCACCGGCATGGAGATCATCACCAACACCCAGCGCAGCTACTTCCCGCAGTTCAACGATGGCACCATCAGCGACATCGTGCAAAGCAAGCTGGGCGAGGTCTACATGGTGCATTGCGGGGCCAAGGGCAACTCGATGTCCATGGGGCCGCACATGATGGACCTGCTGCTGCTGTTCCTGGGCCGGCCGACGCCGCTGTCGGTGTGGGCGATGGGCTACGAGATCTGGGAGTCGCAGGAGGGCAAGCCGGACTACCGTGACACCCACCGCTCCCCCGAGCACCTGCTGGCCGAGTACTGGCTGCCGTGCGACTGGCAACAGTCGCCCAACGTCCGGGTCATCTTCGAGTGCGGCGAGGACGTCGTGGGCACACCCAATGAGCAGAGCTTCTGGATGCACCTGCACTTCGACTTCCTGGGCTCCAAGGGCCGCCTGTACCTGACCCAGAACAAGGGCTACTGGTACCAAACCGAGGGCATGGCCGAGCCCGTCCACGGCGAGAGCAGTTGGGACAAGCAGGGCCGGTGGGGCCAGCGCGACTTCACGGCGGCCGTGGCGGACCACCTGGACGGCAAGGCGCTCCACCACAACCGCTGGGAGACGGGGCGCGTGGTCGTCCAGTCGCTGCTAGGCGCCCAACAGTCCATCTATGAGAACACGAAGATTGACTTCCCGCTGAACTTCAACGACGCGCAGTGGCACGCCCTGCGCGCGCGTCTGCTGGCCGAACAGAAGGCCCGCGAGGCGAAGGCGTAGCACAGAGCACAGTTGTGAAGTCAGCGGAGGGGCAGGGGCTCGCCCGGTGGCGGCCGCTGCCCCCCCTGCCTCCCGTATCGCGGCCGTCCCGGGGCGCCGCGCCAGCAAAGCAACATGAGCCATCGAAACCGCAACAGCGGGGGGACGACGCCGACGCCGCGCGCGCGGCGCACATTCTGGGGTTGTACACGTGTCTGGTGCCTGCTGTGGACGGTGCTGGCAGGCCTGTACCTGCTGGCCGTCCTCATCCTCGAGCACGCCGTGAGCGACAGCTTCGTGCCGGCCTATGTGGCGCGCTACGCGCCGCAGTTGCTGTTCGTACTCCCGGTGGGCGTCCCCCTGTTCTTCGCGGTCATCTGCTGGCGCAAACGCCTGATATGGGCGAACCTGGCGCTCATCGCCGTGGGGGTCGGGGTGCTCATGCCCCCCTCCTTCCCAACGCACCGCCTGCGTACTCAGCCCGCCGAGCGCATCCGTGTGGCGACCTGGAACGTCCATGAGGACTTCAGGAACGCGGCGGCCCTGGGCGTGGCTCTGGCCGAGCAGGAGCCGCAGATCGTGTGCCTGCAGGAGGCACGGCGCGACACCTTCGCCACCGTCCTGCGCGGCGCGGAGACGGCGCACACGCACGAAGTGACGACCCTCACGACGGGTCACATCGAGGCTGAGAGGGCCATCCGTCTGGGACCCTATCCGAACTACCGGTGGGGCCTGGAGACGAAGATCAAGCTGCCCCAGGGGACGCTGACCGTGCTCAACGTCCACTTTCTGACCGCGTTCACGGGGCGCACGATCCGGCGCCACCGGTACGACCTGGGGGGCTTCCTGCAGCGCACCGCTGCAGCGCGGCGCCTGGAGGCGGAGGCGGTGCAGGAGTGGCTCGAGCACACGAAGGGGCCCCGCCTGGTGGTGGGGGACTTCAACAGCCCTCCGGGGAGCGATCCGTACCGGCACATTGCCGCGGCGACGACGGACGCCTTTGACGTGTGCGGGCTGGGCTGGGGGTACACCTATCGTCGCGACCACCCGATGATCCGCATTGACCAAGTCTTCTGCAGCCCGGAGGTCACGCCGGTGCGGCTGCGCGGCGTGCGCGGAGGCCTCTCGGATCACCTGCTGGTGGTGGCGGACATCGTCCTGCCCCAATGACAACAGGCGCGGGGTGACCCGCGCCTGTCGGTGTGTGTCTACAGCCTCAACGCCTAGGACCGCTGCTGCGGCCCGGCGGCGATGATCTCGTCCGCTACCTGCCCCCTGAACTTGTCCATGTTCTTCTGGAACAGCCCGACCAGTGTCGCAGCCTGGACGTCGTAGGCGGCCGCATCAGCCCACTGCTCGCGGGGCCGCAGAACCTCGGGCGGGACGCCAGGGCACTCGGTCGGCACCTCGACCCCGAAGAGGGGATCGCGCACCGTCGGGACATCGTCGAGCGCGCCGGAGAGCGCCGCCCGGACCAGCGCCCGGGTGTGCTGGATCGAGATGCGCTTGGCGCCGGAGGCGGCGGAGCCGCCCTGCCAGCCCGTGTTGACCAGCCAGCACTTCACGTTGTGCTTGCGCACGCGGTCGCCGAACATCTGGGTATAGAAGGTCGGCGGCAGGGCCATGAAGGGCGCGCCAAAGCAGGCGCTGAACGTGGCCTTCGGTTCGCTGCCCATGCCGCTCTCGGTGCCGGCCACGCGTGCCGTGTAGCCCGACAGGAACTGGTACATGGCCTGCTCGGTCGTGAGCTTGGAGATGGCCGGCAGCACGCCGAAGGCATCGCAGGTGAGCAGCACAATGTTCTTGGGGTGCGGGCCGCGCCCCTCGCGGATGGCGTTGGGCAGGTGGCTGATCGGGTAGCCGGCTCGCGTGTTCTCCGTCAGAGTTGCATCGTCGAGGTCCACGCGCCGCGTCTCGTTGTCCACCATCACATTCTCGAGGATGGTGCCGAAGCGGCGGGTGCACTCATAGATCTCCGGCTCGGCTTCGCGCGAGAGGTTGATGACCTTGGCGTAGCAGCCGCCCTCGAAGTTGAAGATCCCGTTGTCGCTCCAGCCATGCTCGTCGTCACCGATCAGGCGGCGCTCGACATCGGCCGACAGGGTCGTCTTGCCCGTCCCCGACAGGCCGAAGAACAGGGCCACGTCGCCGGTGCGGCCCATGTTGGCCGAGCAGTGCATGGACAGGACTTCCTGTTGCGGCAGGTAGTAGTTCAGGATCGTGAAGACCGACTTCTTGATCTCCCCGGCGTACGAGGTGCCGCCGATCATGACTGTCTTTTGGCCGAAGTCTACAATGATGAAGGCCTCGGAGTTGGTCTTGTCGAGTTCGGGAAGCGCGTGGAAGTGCGGGAAGGCCAGGACGCGGAACTCAGGGCGATGCTCGTCGAGCTTGGCCCGGTCCTTGATCTGGATGAACATGTTGCGGGTGAACAGGCTCTGCCAGGCGTTCTCGGTGATGACGCGGATGGGCATGCTGTACTGCGGGTCTGCGCCCACGAAGCAGTCCTGGACGAACAGGTCGCGGCCCTGGACGTAGGCCATCAGGCGCTGGTAGAGGGCGTTGAAGCGCTCCTGCTCGAAGGGTTTGTTGACATCGCCCCACCAGACGTGGTCTTCGCTGGTCGGCTCCTTGACGATGAACTTGTCGTCAGGGGAGCGGCCGGTGTGGTGGCCGGTGCGGACAGCGATGGGGCCGAGGTGGCACAGGATGCCCTCACGGCGTCGCACGACCTGTTCATAGAGGGTCGGGGTGGTGGGCGTCCAGTAGACGTTGCCGACGTTCTTGAAGCCGTGATGCTCCAAACCATGGCGCTTGGGGTGGTCGAAGTCGCAGAACTGGTCGGTCATGGTCGGGACTCCTGTGGCTGAAGTGCCTTTGAGTATATCATTATATTCTTTCCCGACAAGACCCTTTTTCCGCCTCGCACCGCCTATTTCCGGTCAAAGTAGATGCTCTTGCCTCGCACCGACAGCGGCAGGCCGTGCGCCAGCGCCACCTCCGGCCCCAAGAGCCCCAAGCGCACCGCAGCTCTACCGATTGTGTACATGATCCGGTTGTCTACGCGGTGGTCCATCGCCACCGACGCCGCCGACCCGAGCGCGATGCCCAGATCGCCCACCATCAGGGCGCAGCGGGCCCCGGCCTGTTCGCTGGCTTCGCAGCCCGGGAAGCCGCACAGGTCGCAGCCCGGGACATGCCGCCGGTCCAGCTTGGTGCCGATGATCACGCAGGCGTCCGAGTTGGTCAGGTTCTGCGCATCGCGGGCGAAGAACGGTGCACTGAACTCCTCCGCGCAACGCCGCATCTCGGCCGCCAGCGCCTCCCTGTCTTCAGGTGTGGCCACGATGGCAGTGACGATCTGGTCTATGCCGCAGGCCTTGGGGGCCGTGCGCGCCGCAATGCACATGAGGCGGGCGACCTCAACGACGGCCTCCGCCTCCGGGTTGATGACAAGGGCCATGGTGAGCCTCCGTGGGGGTAGGATGTGCGCCACTATTCGCCCCGGACACCGCCGCCCCTTCCCGCACGGGCAGGCCGGGGGGGACACGGCGCGACGCGGACCTCACAGGAGATCCGCGTCGCGGATGCCGCCCCGGGGTGTGGCGGCGGTTAACGGCGACGTCCACCGTCCGGCTTGCCTCAGCCGCCCCGTCGCCGTCGCTGTTTCTCCATCTCGATCCAGAACCGCTGCGCCCATTCGCCATACTGGCTATTGGGGTCGTTCTCAATGATGGACTTGACTTCCTCGCGCGCTTCGTCCCAGTTGCCGGCCCGGATGTGCATCTGGGCCAGGGCTGCCGAGCGCGGCGAGTCGGTCGCGCTGTGGGCGTGCTTGGCGGTGAAGAAGTCAGCGCGCTTGGCCATGACATCGGCGATGTACATGTGCGGCTCGGGCTTGAGGATGGCGATGAAGATCAGGTAGCCGATGATGATGAAGACCCACAGGCCCTTGGGGGCACGCGTTCTCAGCGCCGCCACGCGTGTCTGACGGCTGGTCTCCAGCAGGCCCTTCTCAGTGGCCTGCAGACGGTCCACCTCTTGCTTGGTCATGTTCTCGACGAGAGTCGTCTCACCGGCGTTGGCGCGCTTACCGGCCTGGACGGTGCGCTCGTCCTGCGCCCATCGCTCCAGACCGAAGCCCTCGTCCAGTCGAACCGCACGGGTGATGGACACCGCGCCCTCGTTGACCGCCACCGCTCCCTGCTGCTTGCCGATCTCCAACTGGAAGGCCGTGCCGCGCACGCCGAGGGTCAGCAGCGGGGTGTCCACCGAGAAGGACGACTGGCGGCTCATCATCTTGCGGACCTTGGTGAAGAAAGCCCCGACGTTGACCCGCAAGGAGGTGATGACGCCGCCGTTCTCGAGCATCTCCAGGTTCTCGACCCGCATCTCGGTGTTCTGGAACAGGCGCATCTCACTACCATCGTGGAAGCGCAGGAAGGCGTGTGACTGGCGGCCCGTGACCACCAGGTCGCCCGGGAAGAGCTTCTCGCCCCGAACCGCCGGCTGCAGGGCCTGCGTGGTCCGGTGGGCCACCTGCACGACGCCGTTCATGTCGCTCACGATCGCCGTGCCCTCGGGCACGCGGCCCACCACATAGAAGGCCACGTAGACATAGAGACCGGCGAAGAGAGCGAGCATCCCCAGGGCACCGGCGATGCGCACCGGCCAGGACGTCTGGCGCCATACGCGCACCACCATCGGCAACTGCATGTCGTCGGGCAGGGCCAGCAGGTTCCCCCGCCGGGCCTGAGCGATCATGTAGGCGGTCATGTTCTGCCACCGGTCGGCCAGCAGGCCGATGATCAGCAGCGGCGCCTCGGCAATCGGGCCGGCAATCGGCATGCGCAGTTGGTTCACGAGCCAGTTGATCAGGGCGATGACCGCCGCGCCGATCGTGGCAGTGCGCAGGTTGCCGTTGCCGCTGGTGACCGACCCGCCGCCGATGAGCGCGGCGGTCAGCGGGGTCAGCATCCAGACCATCTGCCCGGAGGGGCCGATGATGGCCATCGAGGAGGAGGCAATCAGCAGTCCGGCCAGACCGGCGATGAGGCCGCTGGCGAGGAAGGCCATGAGCACGTTCTCCGCCGAGCCCAGGGCGGCGCCTTGCACGCGGTTGGGGGCACTGCCCACGGCCGCGAAGGTCTCGTGGTTGAACAGCAGCCGGGCGCCGAGCAGGGCAACGAAGAACAGGGCGAGCACGACGGGGATGCCGCCCACGTTGGTCTCGCCCACCGCCGCCAGTTCCGGCGCGGCCATGACGAGGTCCAGGCGCGAGGTGGCGTACATGACCAGTTGCAGCGCCACCGCGCCGGTCATGATGGTCACCATCGCCGAGGAGATGCGGGTGCGGCCGGCGAGGAGGCCATTGATGGCCCCCAGCAGCAGACCGACGCCTAGCGCGCCGGCGATTGCCAGCCCGTAGCCGTAGGGCGACAGCACCGCCGCCGTACACGCCGCCAGCCCCGCGATCGAGCCCGCGCTGAAGTCATAGTGCCCCTTCATCAGGGGGAAGGTGACACCCAGGGTCACCATGCCCACCAGGCCAAAGCCGAGCAGGAGCTGGCGCATGGCCACTCCCGAGGGCCCCAGCAGAGCCGCCATCACCAGTAGCACCACCACCGCGAAGAACGGGGCCATCTGCCCAACGGCCGTGCCTTGGAGCCAGTAGTAAGGATTGCGGCCCATCGCCCGTCGCAGCTCAAGATCAAATAGCTTGCTCCCACAAGCCTCGCAGACCCGAGCCCCGAGAGGATGGGCATGACGACAGCGTCCACAGGTTACGCTGGCCATGGTCTCACCTCACAGAATGTGAACCACCGCGTCAGGACGGCGCCACGGGCGGAGGGGATGAGGATGCTCCCGCGGTGGCGCCTGTCTTGCGTCCGACGATCTCGAAGACCTCGATGGGCACCGGGTGCCCGCGAATCTCGTGCATGCCGTGGCTGCGCGTCTCAATCTGATCACTGACCCGTTCCGCCACTTCCTTGGTGCACAGGATCGTGGTCCCCAGTTCCTTGTTGTAGCCCTGCAGACGCGCGGCCAGGTTGATGGCCTGCCCCAGCACCGTGTACTGCGTGCGGATGTGCGAGCCCAGGCTTCCCACCAGCGCCTCCCCGGTGTTGAGGCCGATCCCGATGCGCATCGGCCCCGGAAGGGTGCCTGACGATACCCAGCGCTCGTTGAGCCCGTCCAGGGCCGCGATCATGTTGATCGCCAGGTCCACCGACCGCTGCACGTGGTCCGTCTGGTCCTGGATGGCGTTGAACGTCACGAAGATCTCGTCCCCGACGATGTTGTCAATCGTCCCCTCGACATCGAAGGCGAGCTGTGTGACCGACTCGAAGTACGTGTTCAGCACCGCGATGACATCGTGGGGATCCGCTGTGGCGGACCAGGCGGTGAAGCCGCGCACATCGGCGAAGAGCGCCGTCACGGGGCGCTTCACACCGGCGGCGCGCACCTTCATCTCGCCCGTGTCGAGCTTGGCCACGACCTGGGGCGGAGCATAGCGCCCGAACTCATCGCGCAGGCGCTTGCGGGCGGCCTCCTCCGTGCACAGGCGGAAGACAGCGATCACGCCGAAGGTCAGCACCATCGCCAGATTCGGGGCCAGACCCGGCCAGACGACGCCGGACTGCGAGAAGGCCTTCAGCCCCAGGACGTTGTAGCCGGCCAGGAGCAGTGCGACAACGAAGAGCCCCATGGCGGGCCGCAGGAAGGCTCCTGCCAGTGCCGCCAGCACCGCCACGACCAGCACCAGGCCCAGAGCGTCCGACGGCTGGGTTGGCTTGAGCAGGCGCTCCTGCAGCAGGCTCTCCAGGCCCTGTGCCAGGACCTCGACTCCCGGCATCTTCGGTCCCATGGGCGTCGGGTGCTGGTCCAGCAGCCCCTCGGCGGTGAAGCCGACGATGACCACCTTGTCCTTGAAGGTGCCCCGGCTGAAGCGGCCCTGCAGCACGTCCACGTAGGAGACGGCCTTGACAGTGCCCGGTGGGCCGATGAAGTTGATCAGGAAGCGGCCCTGGCTATCGAGGGGGACCTGGCGGCCGGGGCCCAACTGGGCGGCGCGGCTCAGGTCCATCTGCATGTTCTCGATGGGCAGGCCCTGCGCGAACGAGGTGAGCTTGAGCAGCAAGGTGGGGTAGAGGCGGACGCCCGTGCGGGCCATCTCCTGCACGAGCAAGACCCCACGACGCATGATGCCATCGGGATCAGGCACGCCCACAAGTGCCCCGGCGCCCGCGGCCACCTGGCCGAGGGAAGCCTGCGGCGCGACCATCGCGCCGGCCGTCGGCAGCAGAGGACGATGGGCGACCAACGCGGGAGCGACCGCAAAGGCCTCCGGGTTGCCCGCGCCGGCGGCGCGGCTGCGAAGCTGGCCCGGGTACAGACCGAGAATGACGTTGCCGCTGGCCTGGCAGGCGGCGGCGAGGGCTGCGTCATCGGCGGGGTTCTTGGAGGGTTCGGCGAAGATGACGTCGAAAGCAATGGCCTTGGGCTTGTCGGCCTGGAGGTTCTGCAGGAGCCGGGCATGCACCCGGCGGTCCCACGGCCAACGCCCCAGGTCGGGATCGGCGAGGCTGCGATCGTCAATGGCGATGATGGCGACGCGTTCGGGGGCGTGGACTTCAGCGCGGTAGTAGAAGCGGGAGTCGAGGGTCTTCAACTCGTAGCTGTACAGCGGCCCCCCGGGGCGGCATAGCAAGCTGCAGACGACCGCGATGGCGACGGCCATCAACAGCCACCAGACAACGAGACGCCAGCGCCCAGACCGCTGCGCGCGCGGCTCCGGAGCCTGCGGCGCGTCCGGGCCTCCCTCCGTACTCACTAACACCACCCGCCTTCCGGGTCCCCAGCAACCGAGGATGCGGCAGTGTAGTCTAGTAACAAGATTGTAATTCAGCGCTCGGCAGCGGTCAAGGAAACTCCTGCCACGTGCTGCCGGGCGAGGACGGACACCATGAGCCTCGTGTCGCGATGGGTCTGTGTGCTGATGGCCGGGATGGTGATGTCTGTGGTCTGCGCCGAGCCGCCGTTCTACTCTGACAAGCTCAACTTGATGGTTGCGGTGGACGATCACGGCCAGGCGCGCGCGGTGGCGACCCCGCAGGACTGGCAGCGACGCCGCGCGCACATCCTGGCCAACATGCAGCTTGTCATGGGTGAGATGTCGCCCAGAAGCCGCCGCTGCCCACTGGACATGCAGGTGCTGGAGGAGACGCTGGGCCTGCACTGCCGGCGCCTGAAGATCACCTACGTGTCCGAGCCCGGCGACCGGGTTCCGGCGTACCTGTTCCTGCCGCAGCGGGCCGGGAAGCTGCCGGCGGTGCTGTGCCTCCATCAGACTACGAGTATCGGCAAGGGCGAACCGGCCGGGCTGGGGGGGCTGGCCAACCTGCACTACGCCCGCGAGCTGGCGCAGCGGGGCTACGTGACCCTCGCGCCCGACTACCCGGGCTACGGCGGCTACCAGTGCGACCCGTACGCCATGGGCTACGCCAGCGCCACGATGAAGGGCATCTGGAACCACCGTCGGGCGCTGGATCTGCTGCAGAGCCTGCCGCAGGTAGACCCGGAGCGGCTGGGCTGCATCGGGCATTCCCTGGGCGGGCACAACACGCTCTTCCTGGCAGCCTTCGACGAGCGGGTGAAGGTCGCCGTGACCAGTTGCGGGTTCAACTCGTTCGCCAAGTACATGGGGGGCAACCTGAGCGGCTGGTCGCATAGGGGCTACATGCCTCGCATCAAGGAGCGCTACGGCTGCGACCCGGCGAAGATGCCCTTCGACTTCACCGAGGTCCTGGGCGCCATCGCCCCGCGGGCAGTGTTCGTGAACGCCCCCACGGGGGACAGCAACTTCGCCATGAGCGGCGTGGAGGACTGCCTGCGCGCGGCCACGCCGGTCTACGCGCTCTACGGTGCGACAGACCGGCTGCGGGCGGCCCATCCCGACTGCGGCCACGATTTCCCGCCGGCCGTGCGCGAAGAAGCGTATCGGTTCGTTGATTCCTTGCTGAGATGAACAGGCCGTGGGTGTCGCGTCGTGTGCGACAGGCCTCACGGCCGGCGGCGGGTCCCGTCGCACACGACGC
>JAJFUB010000164.1 GCA_021372615.1 bacterium
ACGTGAGGTTCCCGACGGGACATGAGCAGGGACACTCCTAGCACCAAGTGCCCGCTCACTTCTTGCCCCAACCGTCAGAACCTCCTCGCCTCACAAGCAAAACCCGCACTTTGCGGAAAATGGGCTGGAGAGCCGCGCTCCGAAGATCCCGCTCCTACCCCGCCAACCCCCAGAGCACCTCGGACAGGGCCAGCTCCTCTCGTAGCGCCTGCCGTTCCGCGGGGCTGACCAGCCACAACCCTGTCCGCCGCAACAGCTTGCTCCCCGCCACGAACGACGTTCCCACCTCCGCGAGCACCCCCCGCGCCAGTTCGGCGGCCACTCCGGCACGCAGCTCGGGCGGCAGCTTGTCGCGCCAGGCGGGGTCAAGCTGCGCGCCGGCGCCATGCAGGCGGCGCCACAGCAGCAGCAGCGAGGAGGCCCGCCGCGTCTCGCGGGGCGTGTGGACGAGCCGCCGCCAGGCGATCCGGCGCACGGCGTCGCTCTGCGCGCCGGGGGGCGCACCCGGCCCGACCTCGGGCCACAGCTCCCCCACGAGGCCGAGGACGATCCGCAGGTAGTCCGTCATGCGCGCCCCCGCCGCCATCTCCCACAGGCGCCCTTCCCCCTCGTCCGTCAGGCGACGTCGCAGGTGGTACAGATCCGCCCAGTGCCGCAGCGGCACCGCGAGGGCGTCCACCGTCATCGCCGCGGCCACGGTGATGATCTGCGCGGGCACGCCGGGCACCGGCAGCTCCATCCCGGCCCAGGGCGTCGGCACGGCGTCGGCCGCCAGGGCGGCGAAGCTCGGCAGGTTGTAGGGCAGGAGCGGCCCCACCGGCCACAATCGCCAGTGCAGTTCGAGGGGCATTTCTCCGCGCGCCAAGGGGGGTAGACCGTACGTCCAGGGGGTGAGGCTCCAGGGCAAACGAGCTTCCCCCCAGCCGCTTGCCATCAGCAGTCGCGAAGCCGAGACAATACGGTCGGCAGGAAGCAGCAAGTCTACATCCGCCATGTCGCGCGGCAGATAATCCTCCCCCGATGCCGCCAGCAGGGCCAGGCCCTTGATGGGCAGGCACGGCACGCCTGCCTCCTGGAGCAGTCGCACGGCATCCGCGGCCATCTCCAGCAGCGCCTGCTGCGCCCGCGCCCGACGCACATGGGAGATCTTCAGCGCCTCCCATTGCTCGGACGGTAGCTGGTCCTGCAGACCCGTGCTGCGCAGGCGCTGGTAGAGCAGTGACGTGAGGCCATGCACGGCGGCGACATGGGGGAGAGGGGGCGTTGCCTCGACCGCCGTGGCCAGGGCCCCGGCGAAGCGAGCGTCAGCGTCGCCCACGCAGGCAGCAAGGGCCCGCAACGGCGGGGGGAAGGGGTCGGGTGGATTGGGGGTCATGTCTCAGGCTTTGGCCCGGCCGGCCACGGCCTCAGCGGCTCGCGGAGACCGACGTGGAGGCACTGCCGCGGACTCGCGCCGCGATCATGGCGCCGATGGCGAAGGTCGCCAGGGCCATGATGGCCAGTACCAGCGCATACTCGACAGTCGTCAAACCAGCTTCATCGTACCACAGTCGCTTCAGCATGAACAGCCCCCAGGCAGGCGGTGCTGAACTCTGTATGGTCATCAGCATTATGGCACAACGACGCGCACGCCTGCACCGCGATTCCGCGCAGCCCTGGCGAAATACCGCCAGCTACGCATAGCCTGTGCGTAGCCGGCGCAGCCCCGCGTACGTAGTTGTGCGTATCTGCTGGGCCTGCGTCGGTCATGTCCCGCTCGAACCCAGGCAGGCCCCAGTGCCTGCCGCCGCGAAGCTGTACGGGCGAACAGGAGGCCTGACATGCTGCGCGCTACTGCCATCGTGGCTGCACTCGTCCTCGCCGGAGGTTCGGCCATGGCTCTGGAAGCTCACGTCGTCATGCGTAACGGCATCCCGACGCTGCTCATCAACGGGCAGGCGACCCCGCCCATGATGATCCAGCACCTGGGCGGCAACCCCGCCTCTGTCATGTCCTGCCCGGTCACAGCGACCTGGCAGCAGTTCAGCTACACCTTCGTGGCCCCATGTGACGACGACAACGTGGGGGCGCACATCCGCAACATCAAGCCCGTCGGCGACTGGTTCGTGGATGACGTGCGCGTGACCGAGGGGACGCTGGACGCACCGCTGTCGGACAACCTGCTGCAGGGCGGCGACTTCGAGGGGGACGAACTGCCCAAAGCCTGGGCCTACTTCGTCAACAACTCGACCGGCGCAGCCGTGGAGTGGG
Source organism: bacterium (assembly GCA_021372615.1). Classification (NCBI taxonomy): domain Bacteria; species bacterium. The sequence goes on from JAJFUB010000164.1 coordinate 2,251, forward strand.
CGCTGGTGGCCGACAACCCCCGGCAGGGACAGAAGTGTCTGCGGGTGCGCATCACCCATCCCGGCACTGTGGACTACCACATCCATCTGTACCAGCGCTACGCCATCCAGCAGGGCCGCAAGTACACATTCTCGCTCTGGTTGCGCTCGGATCAGCCGCGGGAGGTGGAACTGCAGTCCGTCCACCAGGGGCCGCCCTGGACGGTGTACGGCGGGGAAGCGGGCGGGTCGGACCGCAACATCAAGCTCGGGGCTGAGCGCGGGCTGCACATCGGCAACCCCACGCTGCCGATGCCCTGGCCCCAGGACGGCAAGGCCCCCGACTACAGCGCCACGGATGCCATGGTCGAGCACATCCTGAGCGTGGACCCCGACCACCTGCTGCTGCCCCGCATCGGCCTGGGCGCCCCGGCCTGGTGGATGCAGGCCCATCCCGGCCTCCAGCAGGTCTACGACACCGGGAACATGCCGATGGTGTCGCCGGCGTCGCCCGAGTGGCGGCGCGATGCCGAGGAGGCGCTGCGCCTGCTCATCCGCCACCTGGAGAGCAAGTATGGCGAGCACATGCTCGGCTACCATCCCTGCGCCCAGAGCGCCGGGGAGTGGTTCTACGACCACACCTGGGAGAAGATCATGCCCTGCTTCGAGGAGCCCTTCCGCGCGGCGTTCGCGCGGTGGGCGCAGGGCAAGTACCAGACCGTGGCGGCCCTGCGGCAGGCCTGGCAGCAGCCTGACGTGACCTTCGAGACCATCCGCGTGCCGACGCTGCAGGAACGCACTGAGGGCTCCTACGGCGTCTTCCGCGATCCCGTGCGCCAGCGCTTCGTGCTGGACTTCGTCGAGTACATGCAGGTCTGCCTGGCCGAGTACCTGCAGCACATCGCGCGCGTGGTCAAGGAGGAGACCGGCGGCAAGAAGCTGACAGCCTTCTTCTACGGCTACCACTACGACGTCTCGGGCTTCGCCTACGGCGCGCAGGTCTCGGGGCACCTGCGACTGCACCAGGTGCTGCACTGCCCCGAAGTGGACATCCTCTGCTCGCCGATCACCTACGGCGACCGCGAGTCCGGCGGGCCGGGGTCGTTCATGTCGCCCGCCGACACAATCCAACTCCACGGCAAGCTGTGGCTCAATGAGGACGACACGCGCACCCATCTCGCCCCGGTCACGGCCGGCTACGGGCGCACGGATAGCATGGCCCAGACGCTGGGGGTGTACCGGCGCAACTTCGGCCACCAGTTCGAGCGGCGCTGTGCCACCTGGTGGATGGACTTCGGCACCGGGTGGATGGCCGACAAGGAGATCTTCGACAACTTCGCCCACGAGCGCGACCTGTGGCGGACACTGCCGAACGCCGGGCCGCTCCGCCCGCAGGTCGCGATCATCACCGACGAGGACAGTAACTTCGTCCTGCGCCACTCCAACGAGATCACGGCCTACAGCGTCACACGCATGCGCCGCTGGTTCAACACCATGGGCTGCCCGGTGGGGCTGTACCTGCTGGACGACCTGTGCGAGGGGAAGCTGCCCAACAGCGTGCGGATGTGCGTCTTCCTGAACACGTTCCGCCTCAGCGACCAGCAACTGGCGCAGGTGCGGCGACGGGCGGCGCAGCCGGGAGCAGTGCTGCTGTGGCTCTATGCGCCCGGCTACGTCCGGGGCGACACCGCCGGCGCGGGCAATGTGTCACGGGTCGTGGGGTTCGACGTGCAGGCGCTGGACGAGCCCGGCAGCGCGCGGGTCAAGCTGCTGCCGCAACTGCCCCCGGAGTTGTCGGGGCTGCCTGCTGAGCAGGCCTTCGGCGACGGGCACCCGGTGGCGCCGCGCTTCGCCGTGCCGGCACAGGCCGGGGTCACCCCGCTGGGCGTCTACGACAGCGCCACGCACGTGGGTCTGGCGATGAAGGACTGTGGGGGGTGGTGGTCGGTGTTCTACGGCGGGCTGGAGGTCAGCCCCGAGGTCCTGCGGGCGCTGGCGCGCCGGGCCGGAGCGCATGTGTACTGCGACAGCAACGACGTCATCAGCGGCTGTCCGCGGTTCATCAGCATCCACGCGGCCACCGCCGGCCAGAAGCTGCTGCGCTTCCCGCGGGCAGTGGAGCTGACCGACCTCATCAGCGGGCAGAAGCTGACCCCCGCCGCCCGGGAGCACGGGTTCGAGATGGCGAAGGGCGAGACGCGGCTGTTTGCCTACCACTGATGTCTGGGCATGTCGGGAAGCACCAGGGCGGCGGGTGTCGCGTCGTGTGCGACGGGCCCC
>JAJFUB010000165.1 GCA_021372615.1 bacterium
CTACATCGTGGACTTCTACTGCCATGCGGCAGCGCTGGTAGTGGAAGTGGATGGCGACGTGCATGCCTTCCATCGCGACGCCGACCAGGTGCGCCAGCAGGTACTCGAGCACCGGGGGCTGCACGTCTTGCGGTGCACCAACCGCGACATCGTCTCACATCTGCGCAGTGTTCTTGAGCAGATACTGGACCTGGCCGACCGCAGAGCAGTAGAGCTGAAGGCAAGAGATGACGGCAGCCCACCCCTCCCGGCGGACGCTTGCGTCCGCAGAGGGAGGGGTCGCGCCGAAGGCGCGGGGGTGGGACGACGTCCGCCCCCGGCACACCTGAACACCATGCCATCACCTCTTCTCCACATGTCCGCCATCACCAAGCGCTTCGGCCCTACCGTGGCGCTGCAGGGGGTGGACCTGCCGCTGCAGGGCGGCGAAGTCCATGCCCTCGTGGGTGAGAACGGCGCGGGCAAGAGCACACTGATGAAGGTGCTGTCGGGGGCGCTGCAGCCCGATAGCGGCGAGATGCTGCTGGCCGGAGAACCATACCGCCCGCGCCACCCGGCAGAGGCCCGCCGCGCCGGCGTCACCATGGTGTACCAGGAGCTGGCGCTGGCGCCGCACCTGTCGGTGGCGGACAACATCATGCTCGGGCTGGAGCCCACCCGCTGGGGTCTCGTGCACCGGCGTGAAGCACAGGCCAGTGTGCGCGACGCCCTGGCCCAGCTCGGCCATGCCGACCTGTCCCCCCAGGCCATCGTCGGCCATCTCTCCCCCGCCGCCCAGCAACTCACGGAGATTGCCCGCGCGCTGGTGTCTGGCTGCCGCGTGCTGGTGCTCGACGAGCCCACCAGTAGCCTGACGCAGAGTGACGTGGGGCACCTGTTCGACCTCGTGCGGCGCTTGCGCGGCAGCGGCCTGGGTCTCATCTACATCTCCCACGTCATCGAGGAAGTGAAGCAGATTGCCGACCGCGTGACGGTGCTGCGGGACGGGCAGGTGGCGGGGGGCGGCGCGGCGGCAGAGCTGTCGCCCGCGCAGATCGTGCGCCTGATGGTGGGGCGCGAGGTCACCGACCTGTATCCGCGCTCCCCGCGCGCGCCGGGCGAGGTCGTCCTGGAACTGGAGGGGCTGGCCGGTGAGACGCTCCCGCGGCACGCCAGCCTCCAACTGCGACGCGGGGAGGTCCTGGGGATTGCCGGCCTGATGGGCTCGGGGCGGACGGAGCTGCTCCGCACGCTCTTCGGGCTGGAGCCCGTGCGCGCCGGGCAGGTCCGGCTGGGCGTCCATGTCGGCCCGGCCTCGCCGCTGCGGCGCTGGCAGCAGGGCTGCGGAATGCTCAGCGAAGACCGCAAGGGGGAGGGCCTGGCGCTGGCGATGTCGGTGGCAGACAACATGACGCTGACGCGGCTCGGGGGCAGCTTCGTCTCCGGGGCGCGCCAGCAGGCCTCGGCACGGCACTGGGTCGAGACGCTCGCCATCCGCTGTCGCTCGGTCCGCCAGCCGGTCAGTGACCTGTCGGGCGGCAACCAGCAGAAGGTGGCTCTCGCACGGCTGCTGCACCACGGGGCCGATGTGCTGCTGCTCGATGAACCCACGCGGGGCATTGACGTGGGCAGCAAGGCGGAGATCTACCGTCTGATTGACCAACTGGCCAGCGGCGCAGATCGGCGGTCGGCCGCCGCGATCCTCATGGTCAGCAGTTACCTGCCGGAGCTGCTGGGCATCTGTGACCGCATTGCCGTCATGTCGCGCGGGAGACTGCTGCCGCCGCGCCCCGCCACGGAACTCACCGAGGAGGCGATCATGTTGCAGGCCACCGGGCAGGAGGCGCGCGATGGCTGAGGCCCAGGCGCAGCACACCGGGAGGCGGGCGGGGGAGCGCGTGGTCCAGTGGCTCAATGTGGCCGGGCCGCTGCTGGCCCTGATCGCCATCTACGCCGTGTTCGCCATCATCGGCCCGGACAGCTTCCGCAGCGGCGGCAACCTGGAGACGATCTGCCGCCAGACTGCCATCGTGGGGGCGGCGGCCCTGGGCATGACGATCATCATGATCGCCGGCGGAATTGACCTGTCGGTCGGTTCGGTCGTCGCACTGACGACGGTGGTGATCGCGTGGCTGCTGCAGTACGCTGGCTGGCCCGACGGTTGGGCGGCGCTGGCCGGGATCGGGGCGGGCGCGGTGTGCGGGCTGCTCACAGGTGCGCTCATCACGCGGCTGCAAGTCGTCCCGTTCATCGTGACCCTTGGCATGATGCTGATGGTACGCGGGCTGGCGAAGGCGCTGGCTCATTCGCAGAAGATTGATGCGCCGCTCGGATGGCTGAAAGACCTGACGGCTTCGCTGCCGCCCGAGCGTCAGTTCATGCTCCTGCCTCCCGGCGTCTGGCTGGTCATTGTGCTGGGGCTGATCCTCGCGCTGGCGCTGCGCCTGATGCGCTATGGCCGCCACGTCTTCGCCATCGGCTCGAACGAGCTGACCGCGCGCCTGTGCGGGGTGGCGGTGGAGCGCACCAAACTGCTGACCTACACCCTCGGCGGAGCCTTCTTCGGGCTGGCCGGGCTGATGCTCTTCAGCCGCCTCACCGTTGGCGACCCGACGGCGGCGCAGGGCCTGGAACTCGATGTGATCGCGGCGGTCGTGATCGGCGGGGGCAGCCTGTCGGGGGGCGAGGGCTCGGTTTTCGGCTCGCTGATCGGGGCGCTCATCATGAGCGTCATCGCCTCGGGCTGCTCGCAGATGGGGCTGGACAACTGGGTGCAGGAGGTTCTGACCGGAGCCATCATCGTCATCGCGGTGGCCCTGGACCGCCTGCGCCATCGTCGCGCCCGAGGAGGCTGACATGCGTCTGGCGGTCTGCGCCCTCACCCTCGTCGTCGCGACTGCCTCAGTCGCCGACCCGAACGTGGGCCTCGTCGCCCGCTACAGCTTCGAGCAACTGACCGCGGGCGGAATCCGCGACCTGAGCGGCAAGGGCAATGACCTGCAGGCCCAGGGGACGCTGACGCTGGCCCCCGGCAAGGTCGGGCAGGCCGTCCGCATCTCGAAAGAGGGCTATCCGCAGGCGCCCCTCTCCCCCACGCTCGAACTCGGTGGGGGGATGACGCTGGAGGCGTGGATCAAGCCGGAGTTCCACCCGCCCTCGGGGATGCGCCTTCTGGACCGCGCCACCATCGGCGGCAACGATGGCTTCATGTTCGACACCTGGCCAGAGGGCCATTTGCGCCTCATCATCGCCCCCGGTCTGCTGCGCGACTCCGAGCAACTCCCCGCCAACGAATGGACCCATGTGGCCGCGACCTACTCCGACGAACTAGGCGAGGCCCGCCTGTACCGCAACGGCCAGGTCGTCGCCGAGGCCGTATGCGCCGGGAAGCTCAAGGCCAGCACGCACCCGCTGAACCTCGGGGCCAGCCAGGGCGGCGGCGACCGCTTCATGGGGCTGATGGACGAAGTGCGCGTCTACAGCCGGGCCCTGGCGCCGGAGGAGATCATGGCCCACTTCCAGGGCAAGGAGATCGAGCCCCCGGCCCTGGCGCAGACCGTGCTCCCCTCCCAGCCCGCGATCATCAGAAGCGGCAAGGTGGATGTGGACTACGCCGCGCAGTGCGCCCGCAACGACCTGGTCTACCTCAGCCCCGCGGTCTACCCGTTCGAGGCCATGCACATCGGCAACGGCAACCTGGGCGCGTGTCTGTGGAACGAGCGCGGCCTGACCTGGCAGCTCAACAACGGCAGCTACCGCCATGGCATTGAGCCCGTGTCCTCGGGCAAGGTGACGCTGTCGTGCCCGGCCCTGACCCAGCAGCCCGCGCGCTTCGAGCAGCGGCAGCGACTGTGGGATGGCCTCGTGACGACCACGCTCGATGGCCCGTCCGGTGCGGCCTCGGCCACGAGCCTCGTGGTCGAAGGTGAGGACTGCCTCGTCTCGCGCCTCAAGCTCCCCGCGGGCCAGGAGGCAACGCTCGAGCTGCACCTGTGGCCCGCGCGGACGAAGGCCAAGCTCGTGTCCGGACCGGACTTCGTCGCCCTGACGGAGCACGTGGACAATGCCGACCCACTCCTGGCCGACTCGATGGCGCTACTGGTGAGGGTGGATGGCGCCGCGGTCCGCGCAGCGCAGCAGGATGAGCGCACACTGACACTCACCTTCACGGCGCCCGCAGCGGGGCTGACGCTCTATGTCGCCAACCCGATGCTGCGCGGCGACGAAGCACAGGCCCTGCAGCGGGCGCAGGCGAGCATCGCACACCTGCAGGGGCAGGGCTACGCGAAGACACTCGCCGACCACGCCGCCTTCTGGCACGGCTTCTGGCCGCGTAGCTTCGTTCACCTCACCTCGCGCCACGGCGAGGCGGAGTTCCTCGAGAACCTGTGGTATCTGTACCAGTATGACATGGCGAGCATGTCGCGACACACGCTGTGCCCGAAGTTCAACGGCGGGAACTGGCTCGTGTACGAGGACATGCGCCATTGGGGCGGGGGCTATTGGCACCAGAACACGCGGGAGGTCTTCTGGCCGCTGTACAGCTCCAACCATATCGCGCTGAGCGACCCGTTCTTTGAGCTGTATCGCGGCGTGATGAAGAACGCACGCGAGAACGGGCGCGTCGGCCTGGGCGTGGACGGCTTCTACATCCCCGAGTGGATCCCGGTCAACGGCGGCGGCCCGCTCAGAGGCAGGAAGGACTTCAGCAAGCCCGGCTACACGGCGTTCATTTTCACCGTCGGGCTGGAGGTGGCGCTGCAGGGCTGGTGGCGCTACGAGTTCAGCGGGGACGAGCAGTTCCTGCGCGATATGGTCTATCCGCTGCTGAAGGGCAGCCTGGACTTCTACGCCAACTACGCCAGGCAGGGCCCCGACGGGAAGCTGCACCTCGAGCCGGCCGATGCCCAGGAGTCGTACTGGCTGGTGAAGGACCCGGCGCAGGACCTGGCGGCCCTGCGGTGGGCGCTGCCGCTGGCGCTGAGGCTCAGCACGAAGCTCGGCGTGGATGCCGACATGCGCCCACGCTGGCAGAACCTGCTGGACAACCTGGCGCCCTTCGCGGTGGAGGCCGACAAGCACATGCTCAAGGAGGCGGATCTCCCGCCCGACGCCGAGCGACACAACTCCGAGAACGTGGCCAACTACGCCATCTACCCCTTCGGCATCTTCGGGATCGGTCTGCCCGACCACGACCTCGCGGTCAACACGTTCCGTAACCGGCCCGTCCAGGGCATGGGCAACGGCTGGGAGCCCGCGGCGATTGCCGCGGCGCGGCTAGGTCTGGCCGATGAAGCTGCCAAGCTGGCCCTCGCGCACATGGCCGCCAACATGCGCAGCAACAACGGCGGCTGGTACAGCCCGACCACGGCGGTCTTCGCCGGCAACATCCCCGACTCGCCCTACTATGACGCGGCCGGCGTGTGCGCCCAGACGCTCAACGAGATGCTGCTGCAGAGCCAGGGCGGCCTCATTCGCCTTGCCCCGGCTTGGCCCGCCAGATGGCAGTCCCAGTTCCGCCTGCGGGCCCGCGGCGGCTTCATGGTCACGGTTGACCTGCACGAGGGCCAGGTGCGCTACGCACTGATCGAGGGCGAGCGTGGCGGGACGTGCCGTCTGGCGAACCCCTGGCCGGACAGGGCCATCGTGACGTGCGCCGGCAAGCCGGTTGCCGCCGGAACGGGGCCGGAACTGGTCTTCCCGACTGCCGCCGGCAAGACGTACCTGCTGGAGCGCGCCATACAGCGGCTGGCCAAGTTCCCTGCCGGGCGACTGTCCCCGGTGGCGGCCTCTGGCCCCCGGAGCATGGGGCGCCTGGCTGCCTACCCGCAGTGGACCGGCCCGTACCTGGGCCTGGACCCGCAGGGCCGCAGCCCGCAGCGGGCGATGATGCGGCGGGCAGTGCAGGCGGCTGAGGCGCGGCTGGCGGCGGCGACGAAGGGCCTGCGCGTCGTGGGCCAGATGCGCCCGCCCGCACCCATCCCCAACGGCAAGGACGTGACGCTGGACCTCGGCGGCCCAGCGACAGTCAGCGCTGTGGTCTTCTCGCGCGACCGCACGGGGCTGTTCGTGGACCAGCCGGTGGTGGGCTATGTGATCGAGGTGTCAGCGGAGGGGCAGCAGTGGCAGGCGGTGGTGGAGCGGCCCAAGTCCGGTGCGGCGCCGGCGGGCGAGACCGTCACGTTCGCGCCCACGTCGGCACGCTTCGTGCGGCTGAGAACCTGGGGGGCGTACAGCGGGCCGGCGCGGGTGGAGGAGATCACCGTCTACGGACCGTGAGAATCAGTCAGGCCCGACACGGCTGTCGGGCCTGCAAGATGCTCGGCGGACAGGCGGCTGCTTACGCGGTCGCAGCTTCCGGCGTGGCCTCGACAGGCAGCACATTGGCGACCCGGCGGCCGTTGGGGATGTGCTTGAACTCGATGCGGCCAGTCGCCACGGCAAAGAGCGTGTCATCCTTGCCCTTCATGACGTTCAGGCCGGGGTGGATCTTGGTGCCGCGCTGGCGGATGATGATCGTGCCGGGCGTGACCATCTGCCCGCCGTAGGCCTTGACGCCCAGGCGCTTGGACTTGCTGTCCCGGCCGTTCTTCGAACTCCCCATACCCTTCTTGTGGGCCATATCTGTACACTCCTCTGGAAGGCAACGATGGACACTGAACGAGGCGTGACGAGTGGGCGTCCGTCACGCGTGGTCTGTCGCTACCCGGTTATGCTCGTGACGCGGACCTCGGTGTAGTCCTGCCGGTGGCCGCGGATCTTGCGGTAGTGCTTCTTGGGCCGGTACTTGAAGACGATGATCTTCTTGCCGCGGCCCTGGGCGACGACTTTGCCGGTGACCTTGGCGCCGGTCACGTAGGGCGCGCCGACCTTGAAGTCCTCGCCGTCGCGGACCGCCAGCACCTGGTCGAAGGTCACTTCGGCCTGTGGCTCGAGCTGCAGCTTCTCCACGCGGATGACGTCATTCTCGGCAGCGGCGTACTGGTGACCGCCGGACTGGAAAATCGCATACATCGCCAGGCTCGTCCTTTCCGGGGCGCCCGGGGTGGTCATCTGCCCTGCAAGCGCCGAAACAAAGCACCAGCCGTGCGACCACGTGCGGTCGCGAGCGCCCGGCTGGCACGGATTGGTAGTATATCCATTCACTCGTGGCGCGTCAACTGTGAATCACGTGGTCTGATGAGCGGCGGCGGCCAGAGCCGCACGCTTGCGGGCGAAGAGCTCGGCCAACTCCGGCGCGTGAGCGGTGATGATCGGCTCGAACGGGCACGCAGCGCAGCACTTCACCCGGTCGCTCCTGAGGTTGCGGCGGCACAGCCGCAGGTGCCGCGCCAGCTTCTGCTCATCCAGGGCGAACTGCTCCATGACTCGGTCCTACTGCGATGTCAGCCCGTACAGCTCGACCGCATTGTCGTGCAACAGCATCCTGCCCAGGTCCTCGGCCGTCTCGCGGCTCAGGAAGTCCCGCTTCCCCTTCCTGGCCAGGACATCCGCGATACACGACCGGGCCATCACCAGGTGCCCGTATACGAACTCTGGCAGGTTCACATCCGACCCGAAACCCAGGAGGCGGTGGCCAGGGACGAGGTCAATCCACTCGTCCAGCGACTGCCGGCTGGCCTCCATGCTGATGACATACATCCAGGCCATGTTGAGCCACACGTTGGGGAAGTGCTTGGCCATCATGCCGATCTCGCGACTCCACGGGTAGCCGCCATGGTAGAGGTTGAACCGTGTCCCCGGGAAGGCGCGTATCAGGTTGAGCAGTAGTAGTGGGTCGGAGTCCGGGATCCAGCAGCCGTTGCCCTGCACGCCGGTGTGGATGTCGAAGACCAGTCCGGTGTCCGTGCACAGCCCGGCCAGGAAGAAGATGACGTAGTCCTCCAGGCGCTTGGCTTCGCTCCACGGGAGCGTCTCGCCACGCAGCGCCCGCTCGAAGATCAGTGCGGCGACGACCTCCGGCACGGGCTCGGATTGCAGCGTCCGGCGGTAGGCATGGGCCAGCTTGATGCCCACGGCCCCCCGCTGCTGATAGCCCGCCACGGCGTCCGCCAGGGCCTCGCGTAGCTCGCGCAGTGAGCGGATCTCGCGGTCCAGGTGCTCCTCGAGGTGGCGGCGGGGCGCGGAGCGGTACAGGTCCAGTGCCGGCTCCATGCGCAGGATGGCGGTGAAGTACTCAGGCTCCCAGTCCTGGAACCAGGGGATGTTCTTGACCTGCGTGCGCACGCGGGCCCGCTCAACCAGGACGTGATGGAACCAGTCCGGGGCGGCGGTCTGCGTCTTGATGCGCTCGTTGAGCGCCTGCCAGTTGGCGTCGCTCAGCTCCTCCCCCTCCATGCCGAACAGGTCGCGGTACACGACGAGGTTGTGCCGCCAGTACGACTCGTTGCGGGCGCGGGCCAGAATGGCGCGCAGATGCTCCCAGCGCAGGTCGTCGGAGGCATGCGGGTCGCGTATCGGCCCGGGCACGGTCGGCAGCAGCCCGGCGATCTCGCGGTCGAAGTAGGCTGTCATGCGGAACAGATCCCACGGCCCCTCGGCGGTGTACTCACACTTCAGGTGCGTGTGGGAGTGGCAGTCCACGACTGTCAGCGTCTCAAGCAGGGCCGCCAGCTCGTCGCGCGTCGTGTCCATGGTCAGCCTCCGAAGTCAATCTCTGTCGGCCCGTCACCCCACTTCTCGCCGTAGCAGTGCAGCCGGACGTCCCGGGTCTCGGGCGGGAAGTTCGAGTCTCCGTAGCTCCAGAACACCCGCACATCCCCCGGCCCAAGCTGGTGGTTGAGCGCCACCTTGACGTTGTTGTGTGAGTACTGCGACCCGCTCGTGATGTGTTTCGTGTTGGTCCAGGTGCGGCCGCCGTCGGTGGACTGCCACTCCTCGATTTCTCCCCCATCCTCGCTGGGCTGCACGGGTGTGGAGGGCACATAGACGCGAATGTCGTCGGCGCCGAGAATGACGATGCCGCCGTCGTCGTACATGTGGTCGCTGAGAGCCACAGTGGAGAAGTGCCAGGCCCCGTCCTCCAGCCACCCAACCTTCCAGAGGCCCTCGAAGGTCTCCACCTCGCTGTCTATGAACAGCACATACGGGCGTCCCTGCGCGTCAAGCTGGATGTCCTTGAGCCACACGCCGTGGGTGCCGCAGTTGTAGATCTCCTCCTGGGTCTCCAGCGTGATCGGCAGTTCGTAGGCCGCGCCGTCGCTGCGCCGCCAGGTTATCCCCCCGTCATCGGAGTAGGCGTAGTAGATGTGGTGGCGCAGCGCCCAGGCGTGCTTGGTCTCGCGCTCCTCCGGGGTGCCGCCGTTGAGGCGCGACCACACGAAGTGCACCCGACGCGGGAACGCGCCGGTCTCGGCGATGGTGATGCCGTAGACGGAGCACTCGGCCAGGGTCACGAGGTCGCGCGCCGGCTCCCAACTCCGCCCACCATCGCGTGACACCGTGCCGCGCCACTCGCTGTCGGACCACTCGCGCTTCTCGCGGTAGGACACGAAGATCTCCCCCGGCTGAAGCTCCCAGGGCTGCGGGTACGAGGTCAGCTTGTCGGGCAGGTCGCTGACCTGCTCCCAACTGCTGATGTCGTAGGGCCGCACGGAGCGCAGGACCTGCGTGGGATGGCAGTGGGCCCCGTAGAAGACCACCAGGTGGCCGCCCTGCTCGATGAGCAGTGTGGGGTTGCGGTGGGCGTCGCCGTCGGGGTTGCTGCCCAGCACCACCGGATGGGCGAAGCGTCCTGCGGCGTGGTCGTAGAAGCTGATGGTGGGCGCGTTGTCGGCGTTGCCATACACGAAGAAGGTCTTCGACACGGCGGGGGCACATATCGCCATGGGCCGGTGCCAGGCGCAGTAGGTGGCCATGGGGCCGGAGTAGACGTAGTCGTGGCCGGGCAGCGTGTTGACCTTGTGACCGCAGCAGTACCAGACGCCTCGGCACTCTGACGGCGGCAGGTTCTCCATGGTGGGGGGCCTCCGGGACGATGAAATCTGGGCAGGAGAGGGTTCTTCACCTGGCGCTCCGGCACCTTTGCTGCAAGGTGCGGCAGAACTGCTGCAACGTTCGGCCGGTTCGGTTGTCTATGGAACTGACGATCAAGTCAGCGCCACTTACTGTCTGCATCGCTGCCGGCGCTGGTCATCGCGCTTCTGCCGCCTGGGGCGCTTTCGATCCCGGTACGCCGGCGACGTTTGCCGATGCGGATGGTGCATATGTCCCATTGCCCCCACATTCTGCAGTTGCAGGCCCTGGCCGATGGTCAGTGCGACGCCGCTGAGGCGCGCGCGCTGGCCGAGCATCTGGCCGCCTGCCCGGCTTGCGCCGACAAGCTGCGCGAGCTGCGGCTGGCTTGCCTGCCTCTGCATGTGCTCACCGAAGCCCCCCCTGCCGACCTGGAAGCCCGCCTGCATGACGCCGTGCGCGCCGTGCAGCCCCTGGCGCCGCTGACCTGCAAGCAGGCCCTCGAATGGGTCTCGCTGCGGCTGGACGGCGAGTTGGCACACGAACAGGCGCAACGGCTGGAGGCACACCTGTCGGCCTGCGGGCCGTGCCATCGGGCGGCTGCCGAGATGACGCTGACGACGGACCTGCTGCGCGCCACCGAACCCGAGGCTGCCCCGGTGGGGCTCCTGGCCCGGGTGCAGGCAGCGGCGGAACTGGCGGCCCCCGCGCGGCCTGCCCCGGCGCCGCGCTCGGTGCTGCGCCGTTGGGGCATGGGCCTGGCTGGCGTGGCTGCCGCTGCCGCGGTGTTCCTGGCGGTGCTGCTCAACTCCCTGACCCCCGTGACACAAGCGCCAATCCCGGTTGTCGCGACAGCACCCGCTACGCCGCAGGCTGTGGCCACGTTGCCCTCGACGCCCGTTGCCGCGCCACAGTTGGGGCCCGCGGCAACTCCGGAGTCTTCTCGGGGGCTCATCCCTGGCCACTCCACGGGCCGCAGTGCTCGCGTGACGGAGGCGCGGGTGGCGACGGTGACGCCCTCGCCATCCCCGGCGCCTCGCGCGGTCGCTCCGGCCACGCCTCGCAAAGTGCCCACGCCCCGGGCTCCGTCCGCCCCGGCGGGGCTGTCGGTCGTGGCCCTGGGGTCCCGTGGCCCGGCGGCCCTGGATCTGGCGCCCCCGGCCTTGCCCGAGGTCCATGCCGAACATCCGACACTGGAGATGGTAGCTTCGGCACACAGTGTCACGACGCTGCCCGCTGTCCCCCACACCGCGCCCACCAGCCCGGTGCGCGTCGCGGCGGACGTCCCGAAGCCGACGCCGACCGCGGCGGACGACCGCCCCGCCCCGGCGCCGGCGCCCGTGCGCTCGCGCAGCAACTGGGTCAGCCGCCCTGTCAGCGCCGAGCGCGAGATCTACCGATCGAGTGACACCAGCACCCGCCTGGCCGACGCCCGAATGGACCTCGCCCGCGACGCCCGCGACGTGAACCGCTTCCGCTCGCCGGGTATCGCGATCACCCACTAGCCGTACCTCACCACGCAGACCGCGCGGCAGGCCTCAGGGCCTGCCGTTTTCGTGCCACGGGCCGGCAAAGACGGGGGAGGACCTCGCGCTGCCGCCGCCGAAGCTGCGCCATCATTCCTCCGAGGAGCCCGTCATGTCCGAACTGCGCCAGCGCGTGTTGCAGCACCTGGTTCAGGCCGCCGATCTGCATCTGTCCCGGTTTGAGGAGAGGACCGGACGGTTCATCACGGCCCCGGCGGGCGCCATCGCCCCCAGCGCCCGCCCAGAAGACCTCGGCTGGTGCCCCATCAACCAGGACGTGATCTATCCGCTGGCCACGCTATACGTCGCGCCCGACAGCCCCCACCAGGGCTCGTCGCGCCTGTTGGAGGTCGTCTGCCAGGCGGGCGACGCCCTCCGGGACTTCCAGTACCCGGACGGCCAGGTGGAGTTCATCAAGGCCGACGGCAGCAAGTGGGGCCCCACGTACATGTGCTGGACGAACTACGCCTGGTTGGAGGCCTATGCCCTGTTGCGGGAGGAGCTGGGCGCAGAGCGGCGGCGGTGCTGGGAGGAGGGCCTGACGCTGGCCCACGACGGCCAGGCGCGAGAGATCGCCAACGGCCATGTGCACAACATCCCGACATGGAAGGCCATGAGCTGTGTGCGCGCCGGGCAGATCTTCGGCCGGGACGACTGGCAGGAGGCCGGGCGGGCAATGATCGCTCACACGGTCGCCGCGCAGCATGAGGCCGGCTACTGGGCCGAGCACGGTGGCCCGTCCACCCTCTACAACCTCACCTATGTCCACGCGCTCGGTCTATACCATGTCCTCACAGGCGATGCCAGTGTGCTGCCGGCGCTGCAGGCCGCGACCGAGTTCCACGAGACGTTCACCTACCCCGATGGCGCGGTGGTCGAGACGGTGGACGGGCGCGTCAAGTACCACCACCGAGTCTCGCAGTTCGCCTGGCCCGCCTTCTCGCTCTTCCCTGACGGCCGCAGCCATCTGCGGCATTTGATCGAGCGCTTCAGCCCGCAGCGAGACGCCGACAGCATGCAAGGCGGTAGCCTCGCCTCGTCCTACTGGCACCTGAAGGATGGCCCGGAGAGCCCCTGCCTGTTGGACCAGACGAGCTTCACCCGGCCTGTCCGCGACTGGGCGATGGTCTCGCGGCAGGGCCCGTGGTTCGCATGCCTGAGCGCCTTCGTCTGCCCGCCGGTCAACAGCCGCTGGGGGCAGGATCGCCAGAGCTTCCTCTCGCTGTGGCACGAGGAGGCCGGCCTGCTCATCGGCGGCGGGAACTCCAAGATCCAGCCGGAGTGGTCCACCTTCAGCGCCGGCGGGCGGTTCATGCCGGACAGCGGCGAACTGACGGACCAGGGGATCGCGCTGCAGTACGGGGATGTGCGCTGCGCGCTGGAAGTGGCTCTAGCGGACGCGGAGGCCACCATCACCGCGCGCGCCGAGAAGGGACTGGCCCTGCACAACCTGGTGCTCACCATGAAGCGGGGCCAGCGGCTGCGCACCGCGGCGGGGATGGACGTGACGCTGGGAAACGAGGCGCTGGCGCTCGGGACGGCCCAGTTGGGCGACTGGCTGCAGCTCGGCGACCACCGCCTCAGCCTGCCCCACGGCGCGGAGTTGCGCTGGCCCAGCTATGCCTACAACCCCTACGCCATAGACGCCGCCCCGCCGGCCGGTTCCGAGATGGGCGTGCTGTCCGCGCGGCTCGACAACTCGGAGATCACGTGGCGGGTGCGCCTCGTTCCGTAGGGCAGGCGGCCTCGCCTAGACCAGTACGGCAGGCGGCCTCACCTCTACGAGTAGGGCAGGCGGCCTCGCCTGCCCGAAGCGCGGGCGGGGCCGCCCGCGCTGCTGGAGGGGGGATGTCTACGGCTGCCAGTCCGGCGGCAGGTCCAGCACCCACACGTCATTGACCAGCGGCCAGGCATTGCCCGCCACCAGCCAGAGCTTGTCCTGGAAGACGTACGCCGAGTGCTCGTGACGCTCGGACCAGATCGTTGGCGTCTTCAGTTCCTTCCACGTGATGCCGTCGGCGGTGTACCACACATCGTTCCAGTTGCGGCTGGGCTCGTTCGACCAGCCGCCCAGCACCCACATGCACCCGCGGTAGACGACCGCCGAGAACCAGATGCGCTCGTGCCAGGGCGCGTGTTCGGTCACCTGCGTCCACGTCGCTCCGTCCTCCGAGGCCCACACGTCATTGTAGCCCCGGTAGGCAGGCAGGTAGTTGCCCCCGCCGAGGACCCAGAGCTGGCCCCGGAACTCCAGCATGGCATGGTAGGCGCGCGGCGCCCAGGGCGCACGGGCCGTGGCCTGCACCCATTGCGCGCCATCGGCCGACGACCAGACGTCGTTCCGCAGCGTGCTGTCATCGCCGAAGAAGTACTTCTCATTGCCCCCGCAGAGCCACATGCGGTCGCGATGCACCGCCGCCGCGGCGCCCAACCGGGGGCTCCAGGCGGCTTGCTCGGCGACGCAGTCCCACTTCGCGCCATCGCGGGAGGACCACACGGAGCTGGTCGGCCCCCCCTCGGGCAGACGTCCGGCGTACCAGCCGCCCATGAACCACATGCGGCCGTCGAAGGTGAGGGTCGTCGGCAGGTCGCCGTGCTTCCAGCCCGCCTCGTGCGTCACTTCCTGCCACTGCACACCGTCGGGAGAGGCCCACACGTCGCGGGGGCCGATGATGTTGGAGTTGAACCAGCCGCCCAGCAGCCACATGCGTCCCTCGTGCACGACCTCCCCACACGAATCACGAGGCGCCCACGCCGCGTGTTCGCTCACGAGCTTCCA
>JAJFUB010000166.1 GCA_021372615.1 bacterium
CCGTGGGGCCCGCCGCACACGACGCGGCGCCCGCGGCCTTCGGGCTAGACCGTCCAGGCTGCGAAGGCCTGCTCGACGGCCGCCACGTTGTCGCCCTTGGGGCCGAACTCGTGGGTGACGAAGCCGTCGTAGTCCAGCGCCGCCACGGCACGGGCGATGGCCGGGTAGTAGATCTCCTGCTGGTCATCGAGATCATTGCGCCCGGGGTTGCCGGCGGTGTGGAAGTGGGCGATGTACTGGATGTTGTTCTGGATCGTGCGGATCAGGTCGCCTTCCATGATCTGCATGTGGAAGATGTCGTACAGGAGCTTGACGCGCGGGGAGCCCACGAGCTTGCACATGTGCACGCCCCACTCGGTGTGATCGCACTGATAGCCGGGGTGGCTGACGCGGCTGTTGAGCAGCTCCATGGTCAGCGTCACGCCCTTCTCCTCGGCATAGGGCGCGATGCGGCTCATGCACTCGGCACAGATCTCGGTGCCGGCAATCTCGGACAGGCCGAAGTACCGGTCGCCCGAGAAGCAGCACAGGTTGTGGATGCCGAACTCGGCCGCCTTGTCAATGTTGGCGGTCAGCTCGTCCACGATGCGGCCATGGTTCTCGGGCTTGTTCATACCATCGCGCAGCGACGCATGGCCGCCAACGAGCGACAGCTCCAGCCCGGCATCTTTGATGCGCGCCCACTGGTCCTCAGGCGCGAAGTCAAAGGCCGAGAGCCCGATGCGCTTGGCGTGAGCGATGGCCTGGTCAGGCGTGATGTCGCCCCGGCACAGGATCCCCCAGCAAATGCCCTGCTTGATTGGTGTCACAGAAAGCCCTCCGAAGGGGAGATGGGTCCACTCCCAGTGTATGTCAGGGCGTTCGCTGGGCGACGCGGGAGCACCTGCATCGCGGTGGGAGGTCACGATGGCGAGCGCCGGAGGTGCGACGGACAGGTGTCGGTGCGTGGCCCCCTTGTGCGAGGCGCGCCCCCTCCCGACCTCAGGCCTGGCCCTCCGGCGGCGTCTGCACTCTCTTCAGCCGGCACAGCGGGCACACGTCCGTGCCGGTCGGCTGGCCGCATTCGGGGCAGGGGCGGTCGGGGCCGCCGGGTGGCGGGGCCTTCATCGCCTTCATCAGCGTGTTCACCAGTTGCGTCTTGCTCGACGGCGCCAGCGACTCCAGCAGCGCGAAGACCTGCTTGAGCCGGTGCGTGTCCGGGCTGAAGTGCACGCACGGTGTCTCCACGTGCGGCAGGTCCGCGATCGCCGTGTACTCCCGGCAGGCGTCGTCAGGCATCAGCGACAGCGGCTTGAGCTTGCGCGGGTGGAACGCGTCGCCCGGCAAAACGGGCTTCGGCGCGTCCAGACGCCCTGTCAGCAACCGCTTGAGCATCT
This sequence comes from bacterium, assembly GCA_021372615.1. Lineage (NCBI taxonomy): Bacteria > bacterium. The sequence goes on from JAJFUB010000166.1 coordinate 1,377, forward strand.
GCTGCAGCCAGTCGTCCAGCGTGTGCCCCGTCGCGACTGCCTCCCACCCCTCACGCAGCCCCGCGCGGTCCATCAGCGCCCGCCGTACCGCCCCGCACACCGAGCACTGCGCGAAGGTGCCGACCGGCTCAATGTGGACGCCGTGATCCGCCACGCGCTCGACGATGAGCGGGACCCCCAGGCGGCTCGTCAGGTCCGTCGCTGCCCGCAGGGAGAGGTCGCTGTACTCACCCAGACCCAAATGGATGTGCAGGGCCGACAGACGCAGGTTCAGCCGCCAGCGCAGGCTCCACAGGGCGTGCAGCAGCGCTGCGCTGTCTTTGCCGCCCGACAGCGCGACCCCGATGTGGTGGTGGCCTTTGCGCAGCATCTCGTAACGGCGGAGCGTACTCAGCACGCGCCGCTGGAAGGCGTCAGGGAAGCAGTCGCGGCAGTAGGCCTTACCGAACTCGGAGAGGCGGACGAGACCCTCCGTCGCGCCGCAGCGCGTGCAGGAACCATCGTGGAAGGCGAGGGGACGGTCTGTTGCCATGGCGGTAGGGAGGGCGCAGGTGCCCGGGTGCGGAATTGCCCGCGCTGGCGGGTTCGTCCTCGAACCCGCCAGTGTGGGTTCGAGGACGAACCCACCTACACCATCAGGATGGTTCGACCTATGCCTCGCTTCCTCCTCGTCTGCTGTCTCGTCACTCTCGGCACCGCGGCCCTCGCGCAGCAGCCGGTGCTGCTGACCGCGAAGGACGCTCCGGGCTGCTACGTCCCCACCCCTCTCCTGAGCGGAGGTGACGCCGACAAGGCCAGCGTGCCCTTCGCCACCGGTTCGTTGACCGACGGCAACACCGCGTACAGCTACAAGACCAAGCCGGTGCCGTACAGCTACTGGCAGGCCAAGGGTTCGGGCGAGCTGCTGGTGGACCTCCAGCGCCTGTGCAAGATTGACCGGGTGCGGGTGCACCTGCTGTGCAACGGTCCCCACGGCACTGGCGAGGTGCAGGTGTTCGTCAAGGGCGACCCGCTGGAGTTCCCCGAGAACCTGCGGGTGGGCACGATCGAGTCCCCTGCGGACGGGTGGAACGAGCTGCCCGTCGGTCGGCGTGCCGATGGCCTGCGCCTGTGCTTCAGAGTGCAGCAGGGCAAAGGGTACATCACGCTGTCGGAGATTGAGATCTGGGGGACGCCGGAGGCGGCTCCCGAGGGGCAGCCGGCAACGGCTGGCCCGTCCAGGATGTCCGGGCCCACGCGGACCAATGATGGGGTGACGTGGTGGGCGCTCGATTTCGGGCCGAAGGGGTCGCCCTCGTTCGCGCAGTTCTATGTCGCCGACCAGACCTGCGTGTACAGCAAGCAGCAGGGGTTCGGGTGGCTTCCGTACAAGGACGGCCAGCCGGCGGTGGAGAGCAACTTCGGGCCGGGCAGCGCGAACGTGCCGGGCCTGGGGGAGCGCGACCGCGCCGGGAAGGGGAGTGTCAGCATTGATGCGCTGTACCGCGACCTCGTCATGACCTCGCGGTACTACCACACCCAGGTGCGGCAGACTTTTGCGCTCGACGTGCCCAACGGCAAGTACCGGGTCATGACGATGCACGGGGACATCCAGTATGGCAAGCCGGGCAAGCAATCGTTCTGGATCGAGGCCGAGGGGCAGAAGGTCGTCCCGGAGATCGTGCTGCCGGTGTCCCTGTGCGGCGACGTTGTCTTCGAGACGACGGTTCAGGACGGGCAGTTGGACCTCACCTTTGACTCCGACGACCCGAACCCCGCCTCGTGTGGGTTCATTCTCAACGGCCTGGTGGTCGTGCCGATGACTACGCCTCAGGAGGCGGCCTTCGCCGACAAGCGCATCCCGCTGGTGCGGGCGGCCATCCAGCGCGAGCGCGACGACTACTTCGCCCGCACCTTCAAGGAAGTGCCGTACGTCGAGACGGCGACGATGGTGGAGCCGACCGCGGCCGACCGGCAGCAGGGCTTCGTGGCCTGGACGCCCTCGTGGATGACGCTGATCTACCCCAACAGCGTGCCCACGGCCGAGGACGTCAAGCACCCTCTGACCAGCTTCGCGACGCCCGGTGAGTATGAGCCGATCGTGGTGGCGGTGCGGGCGCTGCAGGCGCTCGGGGGCGTGACGGTACAGGTCGGCGATCTGCACGGCCCCGCCGGCAGCCGCCTCCCCGCGGCGGCCTGGGACGTGCGTACAGTCAAGTGCTGGCCCCAGCGCAAGGGCTCCTCCTGGACGACGGAGTACCAGACGATGCCTGAACTGCTGGAGCCGGCCCGGCCGCTCGATGTCAAGGCGGACACGACGCAGGAGTGGTGGCTGACGGTCAAGGTGCCCGACGACGCGCGGCCGGGCGAGTACCGCGGCCCGGTGACCGTGAAGACGGCCGCGGGCAAGCAGTGGCAGACGACGCTGCAGTTCCGCGTGCTGCCCTTCAAGCTGGCGGAAGCCGAGCGCGTGGTGGGGATGTACTGGCGGGATGAGCGCGTGTCGGGTGAGGTGCTCGACAAGCAGGTCCAGGACATGGTCGCCCACGGGATGCGTGGGGTGACGATCAACCAGGCGCCGGAGATCAGCGCCGTGGACGGCAAGCTCGTGGTGGACACCACCAAGCTGCGGGCGTTCCTGCGGCACCTGCGCGAGTTGGGCCTGCGCGGGCCGGTGCCGTACAACACGAACTTCACCAGCGCCATCAAGCGGGCGCTGCCCGGTGCGGACCTCAATGAGGCCTACCCGCAGGTCATTGCCGCGATCGAGAAGGTGTCCAGCGACCCGACGGCGCTGAAGCAGCTGCACTACCCGGTGGATGAGATCGGCGGCGACGACAAGCGGGGCCAGACGGCACGCGACCTGTGCGCGCTCATCGGCAAGGTGCCTGGCGCCACGAGCTACATCACGGTCAACAACTACGGCGGCGGGGAAAAGTGGGGCGACACGTTCGACATCTGGTGCGGCAACATCGACTACACGGTGGAGCAGGAGCAGAGACTGTTGGCGCAGGGGAAGCGCTACATGCGCTATGGGTCCAGCTACGTGAACGACTGCCGCAAGTCGCGCAACAACTGCGGCTTTGGCTTCTACAAGCGGCCGGCCGAGGCGATGTACTTCTGGCACTACCAGGCGTACAACGGCGACCCGTTCAACGACCTCGACGGCGATGCCCGCGACTGGTGCGCGGCCTATCCCGGCCCAGATGGCACGCCCATCCCGACGATGGACTGGGAATCACACCGCGAGGGCATTGACGACATGCGCTACATCGCGACCCTCAAGCAACTGGCGGCGAAAGCCGAGCAGGGGGAGGCCGGACAGAAGCCGGCCGCCGAGCAGGCGCTGGCGGAGCTGCAGGCCGTGCTGAGCACCGATGACACGATCACCCAGACGCGCTGGGCCGAGGGCCTGACGCACGACCAGTACAACGCCCTGCGCTGGCGCCTGGCGCAGCAAATCCTGGCGCTGCAGGAGGTTCTGGGGCGGTAGTGCCCGTGGTCCCCATGGGGGCAGGTGTGGGAGCGGTCACCGACCGCGACTTGCCTACGAGGTCGCGGTCGGTGACCGCTCCCACACGGCCCCGAACTGGTGCCGTCTGGCGGTGCTACCGTCTACGCGTCTGCCGGCGGAGGGCCTGCAGTTCGCGGCGCAGCGCCTCGACGTCAGCTTCGGGCGCCTCGGCGGCGTAGCGCAGGTTGTAGAACCGCTCGTTGAAGCCCAGCAGCGCCTCCGGCGCCAGGCCGCGCCCGGCCAGGGCCTCGACTCCGGCCCGCATCGCTTCCTGCGGCGTGAGGGCCGGGCTGGGTGTCAGGCCGTGACGGCGCAGCAGCCCCTGGTAGAAGGACAGGTACTCCGCGCTCAGGCGCTGGAGCGACGTCCGCGGGCGAGGCTGCCAGACACGGCGCAGCACGTGGACCGGGTCCACCAGCGCCGCGGCCGCCAGTAGCACGATGAGCCCGATGGCAAGCACCCACCCGGCCTGCCGCGCCGCGTCGCGCAGCACCCACCGCAAGTGCCCCCTCTGCAGCAGCTCCGTGAGTGACAGGTCCTCGAACTGGTCCTCGGCCTGCGGGTCGAACGCAACCCACCCGTACTCCGGGAAGTAGATCTCGGCCCAGGCGTGAGCGTCGGTGCCCTGCACGACGAAGGCCTGCTTGTCGGCGTCGTACTCCCCGGTCTGGTAGCCGGTGGCAACGCGCGCGGGCACGTCGGCCAGGCGCGACATCACGGCCAGGGCTGTGGCGAACAGATCGCAGCCGCCGCGCCGGCTATGCAACACGAAGTAAGCCGCGGCGTCCTGGGACTTCGGCACCGCTGCCGCGCTGAGGCTGTAGGCACACTCCTTCTGCAGGTACAACTGCAAGGCCCGGACCCTGTCATACGGGTTGGTCAAGTCGGCCGTGATCTCCTTGACCTTCGGCTCCAGCGCCGCCTGGGTCGCGGCCGGGACAGAGGTGTAGGCGGAGACCAGTTCCTCGTCATACGTCGTGGGGGCCTGGCGCAGGCTCTCGGCCTCGGACAACGGCTCGCGCGAGGTGACAGTGTACTCGCGGGCGGCCTCGCTCTCGACGCCGGAGATGCAGCCATAGGCATCCGTCGTCGGCTCCATGTGGAAGCCCGGCAGATGCCTCCACGACCGCCGGCGCGCCGGCATCACGCCAAGATGCAGGGCCTCGGGCTGCGCGGCCGCCAGCACCATCCCCGGGTAGCCCACGATCGTCACATGCTGCACGAACGCGCGCCAGTGCTGCATCGGCGCCACGAAGCTGCTGGACACGCGGTACTGCTCCCCGTCGAACCGCATTGGCTCGCTTCGGCCGGTGAGGGAGCGTGACCAGCCGTGGCCGTCGTAGTAGTCGTAGGCCATGCCGCGCCACAGGGCGGCGTGGTCGGCCTCGACCTCCATCACGGGGACGGGCAACAACCGCACCGGGCCGGCACCGACGCGGAACTCCGACTCGAAGGAGTTGAACAGACGGCGGGAGCTGTTGAAGTACGGGCTCCAGCTATACATCTCCCGCGCCATCTTCGCATACAGGTTCGGAGAGACGTGGTAGGCGCCGGTGCCGATGAGGCTGCCCAGCCCGAAGGTGAGTACCGCCACCAGCATGGCGACCGAGAGATGCCCGCGCGCCATCGTCTGCCAGTCAGCCACGCGCGGCTGTCCCCGGGCTGCCAGACGGTCGTCCAGGTCCAGGAACTGCTCGTAGCTCCAGCAAAACACTGCGCCCAACACGAACAGGGCGAAGGCGAAGCGCATCTCGACATTCAGGTTGATCGTGCCCATCAGGCCGAAGATGGACAGACCGGCGACGATCAGGAAGATCAGGTTCGCGCGGCTGGTCTGCCAGAACGAGAACGCCACCAGCAGCCAACCCACCATCGTCGCCAGCAGCAGGTCCTCGTCGGCGATCACTTCCGGCGGGTAGAGCAGGTAGACAATCGGGAGCTGGATGAAACGCAGGGCGAACAGGCTCAGAGCGGCCAGCATGACCACAGCCCCGGGCAACAGGGCGACCCGTCCCCGGCGCAGCCCCACGGCACTGGTGACGATCCCCGCACCCAGCGTGACGTTGAGCAGCAGTTCGTACGCCGGCTGGTCCACCGTCATCGTCAGCGCCTGGAGCGCCGACCCGCCGGCCACCAGCAGACCGGCCAGCAGAGGCATGTGGCGCCAGAACATCGTCCGGGTCACGGGCGGGGCCGCCCGCGCAACACGGAGGCTCTCTGCGCGGTCGGGGGCGCGTCTAGCCCTGCGCAGCCGCACGGTGCTCACCCCCTTGCCAGTCAACACGCCTGGTCCAACTCGCCGCCAGCGGCCGGTCGCCCAGAATGACGCGGGTACTGCACCGCGCCGCCGCCAGTGTCGCGAGCAGCGGCGCATAGTCCGGCGGTCGCGCCGCGCCGAAACTGCCGTCTTCCAGCACGAACCACGCCACGGTGTGCCCCATCCCCCGCAGGTGCGTGGCCACTTCCCCGGCCTCCGGCGAGGGCGAGATGACCGCGACAGTCGCCTGGGGCGGGAGCAGATGCCCCTGCGCCGCCAGGACCGCAGCCAGCGGCTCCGCGCTCTCCGCCTCCACCCGGGCGAGGGCTTCGTAGAGCCGTAGCCGCTGGTCCAACTCGGGCAGCGGCATGCAGTTGAACTGCTCCATGCCTCCGGCGATGAACCCGACGCTGCTCCCGCGGGCGTAGGCCTGCTCGACTAGCGACGCCGCCAGCGTGACGCCGTACTCCAGGGTGTGTCGGTCGCCCGCGCCCGCGTGCCAGCGCCGCTCGGCGTCCAGCAGGATGACGCCCTGAAGCGACTCCAGTTGTTCGTATTCGACGACGGTGAGTTCACCCCGGCGCGCGGTGGTCTTCCAGCTGATGCGCCGGGGGTCATCGCCGGGCACGTAGTCGCGGACCCCGTAGAACTCGTCGCCCTCGCCGCGCAGGCGGCGACGCGCCCGCACCGGCTGCCGCCCCCCGGCGCTGGTCGGCCAGGCATACGGCAGGTGCACAGGCTGTGGATAGACCAGCAACTCGTGGACACCGGGGAGATCGCGGCGGTACTGCTGCAGACCGATCACATCGCCGGTCTGCAGGTGCGCCGGCCCGAGCGCGTAGGCGCCCCGGCGGGTCGTCTGCAGGGTGTAGCGCAACGCCGTCTCCTCGCCAGGGCCGAGGATCGCCACGGGGAACTCCTGCACGCCCTCCGGGCACAGCGCCGGCGGCAGGCTCTCGAGCGCACTGAAGAATATCTTGCGGGTGCGGCCCGTGTTGCGGACGGCCAGGTCCACGTCCACGGTCTCGCCGCAGTTGACGGCCTGCGGAGCGCGACGCTGCACCTCCAGGTGGTCGAGCTTGCGGCTGCCCAGCAGCCGGGCTATGACCGGCAGGCACGCCAGACTCGCCGCCATGGCGAAGAGCTGGTGGATGTGGAGCGTGAACCCGACGATCGTCAGGAACAGGCAGCTCCAGAAGATGGCCTGCCGCTTGATGTTCATCCGGCGACCCCCCGGGCCGCACGGTCGGCGACGGCGACCGGCACGGGCACCGACTGCAGCAGCTCGCTGACGACCTGCGCCGGGGTCACGCCCTGCAGTCGCCGCTGTGGCTTGAGGATCAGGCGGTGGCCCAGCACGGCCTCCGCCACGTGCTTGACGTCATCGGGCACGACGTGACTGCGGCCGCGCACAGCGGCCAGGCCCTGCGAGCAACGCATCAGGGCGATGGACCCACGGGGACTGGCCCCCAGGCTGACGGCCTCGTGGCGGCGGCTGGCGTTGGTCAGCTCCACCATGTATGTCTTGAGCGACTCATCCACGTGCACGTGACGCACCGTGCTCTGCAGCTCCACGATCTCCGCCGCCGAGACCACCGGGGTGATCGTCTCGATGGGGTGCTGCACCATCTGGCGCTCCAGGATCATGACCTCATCGGCCGGGGCGGGGTAGCCGATGTTCAGCCGCATCAGGAAGCGGTCGAGCTGCGCCTCCGGCAGGCTGTAGGTGCCCTCGTACTCGATGGGGTTCTCGGTGGCGATGACGAAGAAGGGGCGCGGCAGGGGGTGCGGGATGCCATCCACCGTGACCTGGAACTCCTCCATCGCCTCCAGCAGCGCCGCCTGGGACTTGGGCGTGGCGCGGTTGATCTCGTCCGCCAGTACCACGTTGGCGAAGATGGGGCCGGGACGGAACTGGAAGGAGCCCCCGCCCTGGTTGTAGACCGAGACGCCGGTGATGTCGCTGGGCAACAGATCGGGGGTGAACTGGATCCGCTTGAAGTCCAGGTCCACCGAACGCGCCAGGGAGCGCGCCAGCATCGTCTTGCCGACGCCGGGGATGTCTTCGATGAGCAGGTGGCCGCCGCACAGGAAGCCGATGGCCGTCATCTCGACGACGGCGCGCTTGCCGACGATGACGGTCTCAATGCGCGCGAGGAGTCGCTCAACAGTCTCGCTGAAGTGGTCGGGGATCATGGTTCGGGCCTTTCGCGCTGCGCCTGTGACGCCGGTGTGTCATGTCTGTAAACGGATGGCGAATGAGAGCTGGTTCCGGCCGGCGCGTCGGTCCCGATCCGATGATGGCAGTGGCCTGCTCATACAGACGCCGCACTCGTGTCGAGGTTCCCTGATTCCTGGCCCCCGTGGCAGGCCCCGCGCCGTCGGGCAGCGAAGGGAAGGCTGTCGCCGCATGTCGGGGAGCGCGCGTGTCAGGGGGCCCGGCCTCGCGTCGGCACCGGAGGTGACCCCATGGATCTGAACGCTCTCAGCTTGCCCGAAGCCGCCCTGCGCCTGGCCGTGAGTTTCGTCATCGGGGCGCTGATCGGCCTGGAGCGCGAGCGCCACCAGCGCCCGGCCGGGCTGCGCACCCACATCCTGGTCACGCTGGCCTCGGCCCTGTTCGCCATGGTGTCCATCGTGGCGGCCGGGCACACTAACGATCCCGGCCGCATCGCCGCCCAGGTCGTGACCGGCATCGGCTTCCTCGGCGCCGGGACGATCATGCGCCACGGCAGCACGGTCAGGGGCCTGACGACAGCCGCGTCGCTGTGGACGGCCGCGGCCCTGGGCCTGGCGGTGGGCTTCGGTTGGCATATCCCCGCCCTGATGGCGGCCGTGCTGGCCGTTGTGACGCTCACCGCGGTGAAGCACCTGGAGGATGCACTGGCACGGCGGGCGGATAAGCTGGTGTTGATGGTCACGGGCGCCCCGGGCCTGGATCCTCTCCCCTGTTTGCTCGCCACGGTCCGCGCCATGGGCGCCGAAGTGCAGGCCGTGCAGTTCGGGCCGGAGAGCGTGACCGAGGGCCTGCACCTCACGGTCACGGTGCTGCCAAGCGGGTCGCTGGACCGCAAGTGGCTGACCCGATCCCTGCAGGCCCTGGAGGCCGTCCGCGATGTCGAGCCCGGATAGCGAGGGCCCGAGCGGAACCCTCGACCGTAGCCTGATCGTGACGACCTCGGGCCGCCCGTGCGAGGAGCTGATCGCCCAGGCGCGGGAGTGGGCGGAGCGCCTCGAAGTCCCCGTCGTGCCCCGGTGCGGGGGTGGTAGTTCGCCGGTGGGGCTGGCCAGGCTGGCGGCCGCCCACGGCGTGCAGGGCGTACTCGTCATCACCCCGGCCCGTCCGGTCTACTGCGAGCCCGCGACGGGCCTGGAGTACTTCTTCCACCCCGGCATGGCCAAGCCGCGCGTCCACAACTGCAAGCGTGGCGACGAGGACCCGATGCTGCAGGCCATGCGCCTGCAGCCCGGAGACAGCGTGCTCGACTGCACCCTCGGGCGAGCTACGGACGCCGTCGTCGCCGCCTGGAAGGTCGGGCCAGAGGGGCACGTGGTGGGGTATGAGAAGTCGCGGGTGCTGGCGGAGCTGACCCGCCATGGCCTGGCGCACTACGTGGACCCCAGCCGTGAGCTGACGGCGCTCCTCCGGCGGATTGAGGGCCACTGGGGGGATTACAACGTGGTCCTGCCGGCGCTGCCTGAGGGCGCCTATGACGTGGTGTACTTCGACCCGATCTTCGACCAGCCGCTCGAGCTGTCGCACGCGATGGCGCCGCTGCGAGTGTTGGCCGACAGCTCTCCCCTCTCCCCCGCCGCCGTGGCCCAGGCCCGCCGCGTCGCCCGGCGCTGTGTCGTCATCAAGCAGCGGCGAGGCACGGCGCTATGGAACCAGTGGGGCGTGACGGAGGTCATCTCCGGTGGGGGCAGCGCGCGCGTGGAGTACGGGGTGATCGCGGCCAGCGCGTGATCTCGGAGGGGCCGGCTATCAGCCGGCCCGCCGTCGGTGTGGGCCCCTGTTCCGCGAGCGACAGTGGCGCACCGTCGGACGGCGGGCCGGGTGGTAGCCAGCCCCTCCAACGGCCTACGCCCCGCCTCGCAGGTGTTCCCCGCTCGGGCGGGGAATGCCATCTCCAATCTCCGGATAGAGGTCCCTCTCATGGCAACCACTGACGAGGAACGCTTGGGCACGGCGCTTGTGGAGAGCGGCGTTATCACCAAGGAGCAGCTTGCGGAGGCCCAGCAGCAGGCCCAGGCCAGCGGCATCAATCTGGTGCAGACGCTGCTACGCTCGCGGCTGATCACTGCCGCCGACATCGCCCAGGCGGCCGCCAACCTGCCGCCCGAGGCCCCGCCGGAAGCGCCGGCGGCGGCGCCTCAGCCGAGCGCCCCGGCCGCTCCGCAGCAGGGCGCGGCGCCAGCTCCGAAGGCGCCGCCCCGTCCGCGCGCCGGCTCCGGCAAGCAAAGCCTGTCATCGTACGAGGTGGACCCTGACGCCCTGCGGGACATTCCCCGCGCGGTAGCCGAGCGCTACATGGTGCTGCCCCTGCAGATCAGTGCCGACCGCATCCTCGTCGCCATGGCTGATGCCACCAATGTCTTCGCCATGGACGAGATCCGCAGCCGCACCGGCCGCCGGGTCGAGCCCATCGAGGTGGCCGAAGAGGAGCTGGAGGCGGCCATTGACCAGTACTACGCCAGTCTGGCCCGCACCTCGGTCAATGTGACTGCCACCACCCGCGACCTGGGCGAGAGCGTCGCCGCTACTGACTACGGCAACCTCGTGGACAAGGCCTTCGCCGAGATGCTCGACCAGGCCCCGGTGGTGCGGATCGTCGAGCAGATCCTGCGCGACGCCGTGCGCATGAGAGCCTCCGACATCCACATTGAGCCCCGCGCCGAGTACGTGGCGGTGCGCTTCCGCGTGGACGGGCAACTGCAGACCATCACCAACCTGCAGTCCGACATGCAGCGCTATATCCTGTCGCGCGTGAAGATTCTGGCCGGGGAGGACATCGCGGAGACGCGGGTGCCGCAGGACGGGCGGTTCGCCACGGAGGTGGACGGCCGCCCCATTGACCTGCGTGTCTCTACCCTCCCGACCTTCTGGGGCGAGAAGGCCGTCATGCGCATCCTGGACAAGAGCCGCGCCCTGGTGTCGCTCAACCAGCTTGGCTTCATGCCCGAGACCCGCAAGGCCTATGAGGACCTCATCACCCAGCCGCAGGGCATGCTGCTCGTGACCGGCCCCACCGGCAGCGGGAAGACGACCACCCTGTACGCCTCGCTGTACGCCATCAACGATGACGCCAAGAACATCACCACCGTCGAGGACCCCATCGAGTATGAGGTCTCGGGGCTGAACCAGGTGCAGGTTCACCCGCACATTGACCTGACCTTCGCCAGCGCGCTGCGCTCGATCCTGCGCCAGGACCCGGACGTCATCCTCGTCGGTGAGATCCGCGATACGGAGACCGCCGAGATGGCCTTCCGCGCGGCCCTGACCGGCCACCTGGTGCTCAGCACTCTGCACACCAATGACGCCCCCGGCGCGGCGACGCGTCTGGTGGACATGGAGATTGCGCCCTATCTCATCGCTTCGACCGTCGTTGGCGTCCTGGCCCAGCGGCTCGTGCGCCGCCTGTGCAGCCACTGCCGCGAGACGTATGAGCCGTCTACCGAGGAGTTGGAGCGCCTGCAGCTCACGCCCGAGCAGGCCGCCAAGCTGCAGTTCAACCGCGGCCGCGGCTGTGCCCACTGCCGCAACACCGGCTACAGCGGCCGCATCGCGCTCTATGAGCTGCTGACGATGAACAACGAGCTACGCGAGGGGATTACGAAGGGGATGAACGCCGCGCAGTTGCGCCAGGTGGCGCTACGCGGCGGCATGAAGAGCCTCAAGTACGATGGCCTGATGAAGATCCACCAGGGAATCACCAGCGCGGCGGAAGTCGCGAAGGTGATGTTCGCCGGAGACGTCGTGACGTAGAAGAGAGAAGAAGGAAGACAGAAGAGTGAAGACGGCGACGGCGCCGCCCCGACCAGCGGGGCGGCGCCGTCTTCGTTCTTCCTTCTTCATTCTTCGTTCTTCGCCTAGCCTGTCTCCGGTCCGAGGATGCCGCACTGCAGTTCCGGGCGGCCCGGCGAGATGTTCGTCCCCCGGAACATGCGGATCAGCTCGCGCTGCTGCTCGAAGCCTGACGCGCTCACCAGTTCGCGGCCGTGCGGGGCGGGGTCGAGGACATCCACGAACATCGGCGCGTCGGCGCCCATCGCCAACCCCCACTGCCACAGCCGCTCGGCCGTCTCGGTGCCCTGCGCGATCCACGGCCCGAAATACAGGGCCTTCTGCCCTGGCCGGATCGCCGCATAGCCCTGCAGTTCGTCCCCCGCGAACTCCCCCGCCACGCGGATCGCCGGCTCGGCCAGCAGCCGCCGCAGCACGCGCCTGCGGTCGGCCCCGAAGATGGGGCGGTCGAAAGCGGCCAGCGTGTCGAGGTCAGCCAGACCCAGCTCCCGCAGCCCCGAGGGCAGCGCCACGTTCCTCCCGCGCCCCTGCCACCGGGCCAGTCGGTACTCGTCCACGAAACCGATGGTGTCGTACAGCTCCTTGCCCATGGGGGTGGCGTCGAGCTTCACCGCGGCGACGCCGCGGCCCTCGAGGTACTCGATGCCGGCCATGAGCAGGGCCGTCCCCAGGCCGCGCCGCCGCATGTCGGGATGGACGAGCACCATGCCGACCCAGCCGAAGAGTTGCTCATAGGCGATGGTGATGGCGGTGCCGCCCGGCCGCCCCTCCCAGCGCACCAGGAAGCAGCCGTCCGGCTCGTACTCCTGGAAGCGCTCCCAGTCCACCGGCAACTGGTTCCAGCCGGCGAGGTCTTTGAGGACCATGCCGAAGGGGATGTCCCCCGCGTCCATGCGGCACATCTGCGTCTGCTCAGACATGGCAGTCTCCATCGTGCAGTGATTCTGCAGTCGCGTGGGCGCGCGTGTCCTCACGCGCGCAGAGCCGTCGCGTGGGCGCGCGTGTCCTCACGCGCGCGTCTGGCTGGCCGCGTGAGGACACGCGGCCCCACGCGACCCATCCCCCCCACGCGCCTCCCCAGCCCACATCGGCCGCGAGTGGATCGCCCCGAACGGGCACTTCTCGCACTCCAGGCAGCCGACGCAGGCGTGGCCGTTGACCTCGGTCCGGGGGTCAATCCCCTGCGGGCAGGCCTGCACGCAGTACAGGCAGTCGGTGCACGTCTCGCGGTCGTAGTCAATGCGCCAGGCGCTCCAGCGGTGCATCAGGGAGAAGATGGCCCCCAGGGGGCAGATGGCCCCGCAGAAGGGCCGCCGCCAGACGATCGCGGCGGCGATGGTCGCGGCCAGAATCGCCATCTTGATCCACCACATCAGGCCGATCTGAGAGCGCAACTCCGGCCGCAACAGTGGCTGCGGGATGCCGCCCTCGATGGCGCCCATCGGGCACAGCTTCGAGAACCACGCCTCACCGCTGAAGTAGGGCACGACGAAGACGAGGCCCACGAGCACCGCGTAGCGCAGATAACGAGTCCAGCGCCCCAGGCGCAGCTTCGGGCCGAGCTTCGCGAGTAGCTCCTGGAACCACCCAAACGGGCACAGCCAGCCGCACATCATTCGCCCGAACAGTGCCGAGAACAGCAGCAGCGTGCCCAGCACATAGACAGGGATGACCGCATGCCAGGGCGCGTCACCCTTGAGGGCCAGGCGGGCGCTGGAGGAGGAGTTCTGTAGCGCGCCGATGGGGCACGAGAAGTTCGCGCTGGGGCATGCCCAGCAGTTCAGCGCCGGGTAGCAGAAGCCCTTGTAGCGCGACAGGAAGTATGAGTTCGCGAAGACGAAGGAAGCAAGTTGCACGAAGGGGCGGCTGCTGAGCCAGCGGGGAGGGCGCCAGGCGCTCATGCGCTACCTCCCCAGCCCGATGCAGGAAGTGCACAGCGTGTGGCCCCAGCGGTTGACGACCTCGAAGTCCCCGCGCGCCAGGCCGAACACGATGCCAGCCACGGCGAGGACCGTTACGAGAGGCCAGACCCAGCGGCAGGTGCGTTTGAGCATGGGCGTAGGGTGTCAGGGATTGGGGACGGGGCGCCCACGGAAGCCTGGGCGCCCGGTGTTGGCTCAGGGCCGACTGCTAGAGCGAGGACAGGAACTCGAGATCGCGCCGCAGCGAGGCCTCCTTGCCGTCGCCCTCGACGGCCGCGAACTCCACGGCCAGGTGCCCGGCGTAATTGGCCTGTCGCAGGCGCTCAGCCAGTGTGCGGTAGTTCACATACCCGGAGTCCAACTGCACGCGCTTGTAGCCCGGATCGCTCGCGGCGGGAATGGAGTTCTGGCAGTGGACATGCACGACGTACGGCAGCACGAGCTCGAGCCGGGCCAACGGGTCCTCGGTGCCGGGACGGGCGGCAGCCTGGTAGTTGAGGCGGAAGTTCGGCCGGTCCACCTCTTCCACGAGGCGCCTGGCGCTGGCGCCGGTGTCGGCCAGGGTGTCGTCATGCATCTCGGCGGCGAACACCACGTTCATCTTGGTGGCGCGGTCACACGCCTGCCGGGCTTCGGCGATCGCCTTGTCCCACACCTCATCCGTGGCGCGGGCGGAGCCAATGTCGGAGGCCCACACGCGCACGATGGGGGTGTGGAGGCCGTGGGCGGTGTGCAGCGTGTCCACCAGCGTGATCGCGTCTTCGCGATGGACCGTCTTGCCGAAGTACAGGTAGGAGCCCAGCACGGGGATGCGCAGCCCGCACTCCTCGGCCATCGCGCGAACCCCGCGCAGGCGGGATTCATCGTACTCCTCGCTCACATGCGGCTCGCGCCCCCAGAGCTCCACGGCCTTGAAGCCCACGCGCGCGGCCGCCTCCAGCGCCACGTCCAGCAGTTTCTCGCGATAGCTGATGGTGCAGAGGCAGACTTCCATTACTGGATACCTACCGGCTGTCCCGTGCGGGCTGATTCAAGCGCTGCCAGCAGCACCTTCGTGTTCTGCAGCCCGTCTTCCGGGGTGATGAATGGTTGCTTGCCCTGGATGACGCAGTCCGCGAAATACAGAATGCTCTCGACTCCGAAGCCGGTCGGCTTGCCGTAGGTGTCCATGAGGACGTTCGTGTCCGGGTACACGACCTGCGGCGTGGAGCCGAACGGACGGAGCGCGTGGTCGCTGTACAGCTCGGCAGTGGCGTTCTTGACCACGCTGAAGACCGCCGTGCCCTCCGACCCGACGAACTCACACTTCAGGTCACACACCGTGGGGTAGGCGTCCGAGAGGATCCAGCAGTTCTCGACATGGGCCACGCCGCCGCCCCGGAACTCGCAGATGGTGTGGAAGAAGTCGGGGGTGTCATAGCCCCGGGCCTTGAGCACCCGCGACCGCGCCACGCAGTAGACCCGCTCCACCTCGTCCTCGAACAGCCACCTGGCCAGGTCCAGCGAGTGCGACCCCAGGAACCACAGTACGCTCGAGTTGCGACTCCAGCTCAGCATGCCCGTGGGCACGTAGATAGTGTCGTTGAGCCGCAGGGACATCATCTGTGGCTCGCCCATCTGTCCGGCCGTCAGGGCCTGCTTGAGCGCGACGAACGAGGGATTGAAGCGGTTGTGGAAGTCCACCATGAGGGTGACGCCATTGGCCTGCGCAGCGTCGCGCATAGCCTCGCAGTCCTCCATCGTGGTGGCCATCGGCTTCTCGATGAGGATGTGCTTGCCGGCCTCGGCGGCAGCGACGGCAATCTCGCGGTGGAGGAAGTCAGGCGTCACGACCGAGACGGCCTGGATGTCGGGGTGGGCGAGCAGCTCGCGGTAGTCGGTCGTGAAGCTCTCAGCGCCGTACTGCTCGGCGCGCTGGCGCCCCAACTGCTCGTTCGTGTCGCACACGGCGGCCAGGCGGATCTGGGGAGCCCAGGAGTAGGCCTTCAGGTGTGTCTCTCCCCACACGCCCGTTCCGATCACGCCGAAACCAACCTGTTCGCAAGCCATCGACGACACCTCGCGCGTGTGCTGCGGCAGGGCTCAGTGATGAGCCGACGCGATTATAAGCGATAGCAGAATCACGTGTCAATTCGAGGGGGGTGGGGACGCAGGCAGGGGGGAAAGGACGGATGGTCCGGTCCCGCGACGCGGCGGCCGGGGGGCGGTGCGAGGAGGCGGGCCGAAGTCCGCCCGGCCGATGAACACACCGTAGCTGCGGGGCCGTGGCGTCTCGGCCGTCGGCGCCGACTCGAGCTTCTCGTGCACGAGCCACAGGGACTCGCCCAACACGCTGAGGCCCGGGGAGCAGTTGTACTTTCGGTCGTCAACGACAGTCACCGTCTCCAGTTCGAGCGTTCCCGGCAGCAACGTGGTCAGCATGAGGTCACAGTACCGCCCCCGCTGCCCCAGGTAGTTGACGTCGGAGGCGTACGCCACGTGGAGGGCCGGGCCGAACTGCCGCGCGCGCGGCTGGCGGTTGCAGCCCATGTCGCGCAGCTTGCGCAAAGACCCGAAGTCGAGGCCGTTGAAGCTCACCAGACGTAGCGGCTGGAAGCCCGACGCGGACGGGGCATCGCAGAACGCGATCCGCAACTCGTCGCCATACCCCGCCGCTGAGGCGTCGCCGGGGTACGCGACCGGCGCCTTGTCCCAGGCGAAGGTCTTGGTGAGACCTCCCTCGGCGAGCAGCCCCAGGCGCAGCAGCCCGTGCGTCGGATCGTCCGCCGTGCTCTCCACCCACACCACCCACAGGCCGTCACGGAACACCGCCAGGCCCGCCTGGGCTATGCGCGCCGGGGCTGCGCACAGCGGCAGGACCGTCTCCGGCGCCACCTGCTCCCCATCGAGGCCCAGGCGGAGTAGGGCCACTTCTTGAGGCCCGCGCTGGACTAACAGGTCCAGGGACTCGCCCTCGACGTGCAGGTCGCGCAGGACGGGCGCGGGGCCATCCGTCGGTGGCGGGACAACCTGTTTGGACCAGACGACCTTCAGAGGCTCCGGGGCGATCTTGAGTAGGGCCACGCCCCCGTCAGACTCCTGCGCCAGGTACAGATGGCCCTGCGCCGCGCCCAGGCGCGGGTTGTGCCCGACGTTCCCCGGCGCCGGCACGGGCGCCATCGGCCAGATCCGCAGCGGCCCCGCCTCCCGGTACTGCCACGGCTTCGTGGTGAAGACCAGCGGCTCCGGTGGCGTCGGCGTCACCGGCGCCGGCACGACATGCCCCGCCTCGTCATAATGCTCCGGCCACATGGGCCGCACCCGCACCTGGTAGGGCGCGTCGGCCTGCAGGCCGACCAGGGAGTACACGAAGCCAGGGATACCGTCGAGGGTCACGCGCCGGTTGCGCGGCCAGTTCTGATGGCGGTAGCTCACCTCGTACGCCCCCGCCGGCCCCGTCCACTGGATCGTGGCCCAGGCGGCCTCGGTGCGCGTGACATGCAGGTCGGTCACGTGCGGGCCGTAGGAGCGGCGTCGCGGCCCGGCCACGATCGCCAGTCGCAACGCGTCCACACAGGCCACCGCGCCGGGCGCGCCCTCGACCGACACGCGCACCAACTCCGTCTCCGCCGGAGCCTGCAGCCGCACCGCGAGCGGCCGCCACCCCTCCCCCGTCGCCGCGGCTGGATCGGTGACCTGCCGGGCCAGCGGACGGTCCCGCTCCCCCAAGGCCTCCAGCGCCAGTGTGACGCCCCCGCCGCTCGCGTCCGGCCGCACCCAGCCGGACAGTTCGTAGGTGCATCGTCCGCACCCGGGCGCGCGCTGAGCCAGCACCGCCGCGCCGGTGGTCGTGGCCGGGACGCGCACGCGCAGCGACGCCTGCCCGTGCAGGGCTACATCACGCGACACGCTGAAACACTCGCCGTTGGCGAGAACGCCATAGGAGGGCGGCAAGTCGGTCGTCGGGGCCTCGAACGAAGGGTTGGAGAGCTGGTTGCGGTCCGGCGCCAGCATCCGGGCATCCAGACGCGGGGCGGCCGGGGGCTTCTGCGCCGCCTGCGCCAGCAGCGGAGTGGCGACCAGGATAACCAGCCAGGGCGAGTGCTTCATTGCAGGGAGCGAATGCTCACCTTGTATGCGCCGGGCGGCAGCGTCAGCGTCAGCACCTGCTTCTTCCGGTCGTACACACTCTCGATCTTCTCTGTCAGGCCGCTGAAGCTGATGAGCCCGGGCGTGATGGGGCAGAACACGCTGACCGTGCTCGCGGTCGTGACTTGTGCTGTCAGCATGAAGGTGTTGCCCTGCAGACTCATGCCGATGCTGACCGGCTGCGGGCTGGAGACCAGGGCGTCCTGCGCGCAGGCCGGAAGGACAGCGAGCAGGCACAGGAGGCTAGGAAGAAGGCGTACATGGGTCATGGCGTTCTGCCTGTCGGGGTTGATGTGAGTCCATTCGCCGCGACCGTACCGTCGGCCTGCACTTCCCCCTCCCTTAAGGGAGGGGTGGGCTACCTCACCGTCACGACACTCCACGACGCCGGTGGCAGTGTGACTGTCAGCCGGCCCCCGTCCACGCTGGCCCGGGGCAACTCCTGCGGCCGCACGTTGTCCGGGCTCTCCTTGCAGTTGATCGCCTTCAGGTCCGAATGGATCAGCGTTTGCCCTGACGCCGACTGCAGGCCCGTGAAGGCGCGCAGGTCGGCCTGAAGCTGCAGCGGCTCGTCGAGGCTGCGGTTCAGGAGCAGGAGTGTCAGCTCGCCGCGCTCGGGCTTGTGTACGGCCGCGACTTTCAGCAGCGGCGCGCCCTGGCGCTCGCGGCTGTCGTAGACCGGAGCCTGGACCGGGGCCTGCAGGGCGACGCCCCGCGCGCTGGCCGAGGCCATCGCGAAGGGATGGAAGATCGTCTGTCGCCATGCCGGCCCGCCGGCCTCGGTCATGATCGGGCCGATGACGTTGACCACCTGCGCCAGGCAGGCGATCTTCACGCGGTCGGCATGGTTGAGCAACTCAATCAGCATCCCGCCGACGCACAGCGCATCCTCGAAGGTGTAGACATCCTCGCCCAGATGCGGGGCCTGCGACCACGGCGCCGGCTTGGGGTGGCCGTGAGAGTGGTACCACACGTTCCACTCGTCGAAGGAGATCATGATCCGCTTGCGGGACTTGCGCCGGGCCGCCACCGCATCACACAGCGCCACGCTCTCGCCGATGAAGTCGCCCATCGCGTCAGGCTTGGCCAGGAAGCTGGCGGTGTCGTCCTCGCCGTTGCCCAGATAGGTGTGGATCGAGAGGTACTCGACGTGATCGAAGGTGTGCTCCAGGACCTCCAACTCCCAGGCGCCGAACTGCGGCATCCCCCGGCCGGATGAGCCGCACACGACGAGTTGCAGCGTCGGATCGGTCCACTTCATCAGCTTGGCCGCCTCGCAGGCCACTCGCCCGTACTCGGTCGCCGTCTTGTGCCCCATCTGCCAGGGCCCGTCCATCTCGTTGCCCAGGCACCAGGTCTTGATGCCGTGCGGCTGCTCATAGCCATGCGCGCGGCGCAGGTCGCTCCAGGCGCTGCCGGAGGGGTGGTTGCAGTACTCCACGAGATGGCGCGCCTCCTCGGCGCCGCGGGTGCCCAGGTTCACCGCCAGCAGCGGCTCCGAGCCGACCTTGCGGCACCAGTCCACGAACTCATTGGTCCCGAACTGGTTGGGCTCGGTCGAGTTCCATGCCAGATCGAGGCGCACGGGCCGCTGCTCGCGCGGGCCGACACCATCCTCCCAGTTGTAGCCCGAGACGAAGTTGCCGCCCGGGTAGCGCATGATCGGCATGTTGAGTTCGCGCACCAGCGCGATGACATCCTGGCGGAAGCCCTGCTCATCGGCGGTCGGGTGCGAGGGCTCGTAGATGCCCTCGTAGATGTGGCGGCCGATGTGCTCGGCGAAGCCACCGAACAGGCGCGGGTCTACGGGCGAGATCGTGAACTCGGGGTGGAGAGTCAGGGCGGCGCTAAGCATGGGAGTCGGCTCCTACTTGTTGGCTGGGTCGCGCGTCGGTCCGACACGCCCGATGAGTTCGCCGGAGCGCCCCGCGCACCTGCTGAGGGCCGGGCAGGAGTGGTCGCGCGGACGACGAAGGAGTGCGCACACTGCCTGGCAGGAGTCCGCCATGCGCTTCGGTGTCGCCCGCGACCTGATCACCCCGCCCTTCATGATGAACATGGCCGGCTACGGCACGCGCCGTGATCGGGGCTTCGAGACCATCCACGACGACCTGTTCGTGCGCGCCCTGACGCTGGACGACGGCCGGCGCCGGGCCGCCCTGCTCACGTTCGACGCCCTCTTCCACGAGCGCTCCTTCACCGACCGCCTGGCCGCGTACGCCCGCGAGAAGCATGGCGTGCCGCCTGAGTTGCTCGTCGTCTCGTGGACCCACTCCCACGCCGGCCCGGCCACGGCCGACTACGACCCGGGGCAGGAGTCGCCGGAATATGAGGCCTTCCTGTGGGAGCGTACCATCGCGTGCCTGGACCGCGCGTTCCTCAACAGCTTCACCGGCCGCCTGTCCGTTGGCAGCGTCGAGGGCGACTGGGGCATGAGCCGCCGCAAGTGCGTGGACGGCAAGTTCGTCAACGCCCCCAACTACACCGCCGACCACGACCGGAAGATGGACCTCCTGCGGCTGCACAGCGCTGACGGCGCCGAGCGTGCGGTCATGCTCGTGTGGAGCTGCCACCCGGTCACCATGGGCGCGCGGATGAACCTGTCAGGCGAGTTCCCCGGCCGCCTGTGCCAGCTCGTCGAGGCCGGCATGTACGGCACGCAATGCCTGTTCTTCCAGTCCGCCGGGGGCGACAGCCGCCCCAGCATCGTCGCCGCCGGCGACACCTGGCGCACCGGCGACTTCAGCGATGTGGACCAGATGGGCCACGCCATGGCCGAGGCGGTCCAGGGCGCCTTGCGCGACGCGCCCTTTGCGCCGGTGGAGTTCAGCCTCGCCGGCCGCAGCTTCGTCGTCAACCTCGACACCGAGACCTACCCGCGCGAGTTCTTCGAGCCATACGCCGCGAACACAGACGCCACCAGCCACCGTGTCTGGGCACAATGGACGCTCGACCACTACGACACCAGCGAGCCGGTGTTGCCGCTGCATTGCGGGCTGATCCGCCTGGGCGACGGCCTCTTCGTGGCCCACATGGGCGGCGAGGTTACGTACGAGGTCAAGCAGGTCGTGGCGGCGGCGCTGGCCCCGGCGCGCGTCATCTTCATCGGCTACACCGACGACTGCGCCTACATCCCCGGCGACCGCATCATCGCGGAGGGGGGGTACGAAGCCGAGGGCTCGGTGGTGGAGTACTGCCTGAAGGGCGCCATCAAGCCCGGCGTGAACGCGAAGGTGACAGAGGCGTTCCAAGAAGCGGCGAGGCAGCTCGTCTAGAGGTTCTTGATGCACTACTTCGATACCGTCGTCGTCATCACTGACCCCGCCACCCATGAGTTGGGGATCGCTCTGCGGAGCGTACTGGATGCCTTCCGGATTCACTGCGACTTCCACCAGTGCGTCCAGAGACAGAGGCTTCTGAGGGTGCTCGGAGGAGAATGCGCACCCTCGCAACATGTGGTTCTCTGCGTCGGTGGTTGGCATCCGCCGGACGACGAGGCGCTCAACTTCATCCGCATGGTGGATCTGATCGAGGGCTCATGGCAGGAGGTGGGGTTGGCGCTGACGCCAGAGGTGATACGCGACACGGTGAGGCTGCCGGGCCGCAGCATTGCCGTCTTGGGCGGCTGCAACGGCGGGAGTTCCGGTCTCGTCGAAGCCTTCCTGGATACTGGCTGCAGCCACTACATCGCCGAATGCGGCGACGTGAACGGCGTTGATGCCGACGCGGCGCTGTTGTTCGTGATCGGCTATTTCTATCAACTCATGCAGGACGAGCGGGACCGGCAGGTCGCGTGTTCCGTGCCGGAGGCTGTGCGGCGCGCGGCCGCGATGGACCCGCTTGCCAAGCAAGGCACCCACCTGTATCGCTGCTACACCAGATCGTGACCGGAGACAGACCTGATGAGACTCTGTGATGACCTGCACGACCTCTCCGATGACTTCATGCAGTTCCTGCAGCAGCTTGGCGTCGAGTGCGTCAAGATCACCGGCGCCAAGCTCATGCCGCCCAAAGGCTGCGGGGTGGTGCCGGAAGACGAGTTGCAGAGGCTGCAGGACCGGCTCGCGAAGTTCGACCTGACGCTCGATGTCTTCCTGCTCCCCCAGGGCAAGGAGACGCAGTACTGGCACGCGCGCTTCGGCCGGCCCGAACGCGACCGGGAGATCGAGGACGTGTGCCGCACCCTTGAGATCTGCGGGCGCAACGGCATCCCCGTGGTCGAGTGGACCTGGAGTATCATTGACGTGTGGGGCAGCGACTTCGGGCCGTGGGGACGCGGCGGCGCGGGCATTCGCCGGTATGACTACGAGAAGATCAAGGATGTCCCGCCCGAGCCGGGCTATGGTGTGGATGCGGACACGATGTGGGAGCGACTGGAGTACTTCCTCATGCGCATCGTACCGGCCGCCGAGGCCGCCCGGGTGAAGCTCGCGATGCACATCCAGGACCCGCCGCAGACGCCCTCACTCAAGGGTGAGGACCGCATCATCAGCGACTTCGCAGGGATGAAGCGGCTCATCGAGCTGGTGGACAGCCCGGCCAACGGGCTGAACCTGTGCCAGGGCTCTCTCGCCGAACAGAACGGGGCCGACGTGCTGGGGATCGTGCGGTACTTCCTGGAGCGCGACCGCATCTTCCATGTCCACTTCCGCAACGTCCGCGGCGCGTGCCCGCGCTTCGATGAAGTCTTCATTGACGAGGGCGACGTGGACATGGTCGCGGCCATGCAGCTCTACCACGAGTTCGGCTACCAGTACGCGATGATGCCGGACCACTGGCCGAAGCTAACCGGCGACACGCCGCTGGGGTATGCCTCGCGGGCGTACGCGCACGGCTATATCAAGGCCCTCATGCAGGCCGTGGGGGCCAAGCCACGCGGGCCGCAACTGAAAGTCGCGGCCCGCGAGTAGAGCAGTGTCAGGGCCTGCGCACGGCAGGCCGGGGCCTAGCCCCCTCACCCACCGGCGCTGCCGAGGTTGATGTTGACCGAGGCGGTCCGGGGGTTCCAGGTGATGGGGATGGCCAGGGCGTCGGCAACCGTGCGCAGCGGCACATAGAAGCTGCCGTTGACCGTGATGCCCTGCGACTTCTTCAGCTTCGCCGTCTTGCTGCAATAGCTGATGCGAACGGTGCCCGTGCCCGCATCATAGGCGAGCCCGCCCATGATGGCGCTGGCGAAGGGGCGCATCGGCAGGTAGGCCTTGCCGTTGCGGGCCAGGGCCGGGGGATGGAATGTCTGCCGCTGGCTGTTGACGAACACCTGGATGGGCTTGTCCGCAGCCTGGGCCGCGCCGCAGGCCAGGATGACCAGCAGCACCGAACCGCACTGGCGCCAGTGTCTACTCATGCTCGACCTCAAGTCCAGTAGGTAGCTGTGTTACATGCTCCTCAACAGTCCGAACTGCCGGAAGGTTCCGGCAGCGGTGTTGTGCCGAACGACGAGACCCCGTATGGAGGCGCAAGATGGAAGACCTGCCCGAAGTGCTGTCCGATGTGCCGGCCGTGCTATATGACTTCAACACCGGCGGGGAGTTGGCCTCGGGCCACGCCAACATCACCTTCGTCCCCCACACCGACCGCCTGCGGGTGCGCCGCCAACTCTTCGAGGGCACCTTCGTGCCCGACCCCGACCAGGATGTCGAGGACCTGCGGCGGCAACTGCTCACCGGGCTGAGCCAGGGCGCGCCGGCGATGAGCATGCAGGTGGACTTCGCGGACGAGACCTGGGTGTTCGTCGTGAAGCTCGAGATGGGCGACCTGGCGTTCCCCTTCACCGGCCGCGCCGAGCCGAAGCGGCTGTAGTCACCTCCGCCAGTAGCGCGGGCGGCCCCGCCCGCGCGCAACGGCAGGGGGCAGGCGAGGCCGCCTGCCCTACTGGAAGACGCCAGCTCCCCCCGCGCAGCGGCTCTAGCCGCCCAGCATCCCCGCCGCCGCGTGCGGGTCGAGCACCGTCACGTCCGACAGGCCGCCAAAGTGGCGGTCGACGGTGATGATGTGCGTGATGTCGTGACGGCGCATGACGGCGAGGTGGAGGGCGTCATGGGCGGGCAGGGCCGGAGCCTGGCGCATGATGTCCTGCATCGGGCGCACGTCTGCCGCTGTGACCGACAGGACCTTGAGCACCATGCGCGCGAGCCCATCCACAACGTGGCAGCCGTACTCGAACCGACGGCTGCGCCAGCAATGGTGCAGTATCTCCTGCAACACCTGGACATCGGTAGTGGCCGCCAGCGCCCCAGAGGCGATCCCCTCCATGACGCGCCGGCTGGGCTCTTGGAGGGGGCTGGCGCCGCCTACGGCGTACAGCGGGATGTTCGCATCAAGGAAGTAGATGCAGTCACTCATAGCTCCAGGCCCTCGGGAGCTCCGTACATCTCCTCGATCTCGCGGCACAGCGTCTCCGGGTCAGGCATGGGGCCCAGGTCCAGGTTCTTGATGCCCTCCCAGGCCTCGATCCGGCGCTGACGGGCAGCTTCCTCGTCGTTCGCAGCCCGCTCGATGGCTTCCTCGGCGGCTACGCTGGCGGATACGCGCTTGCGGGCAGCCAGCTCCTTCAGGTGCTGCCATGCTTCCTCGGTGAGGCACAGGTTGACGCGTCGCTTGGGCACGGCCACCACCTTCTTCTGTATACACAATACACATACAGAATAACCCCGTCAACCGCTGTCC
>JAJFUB010000167.1 GCA_021372615.1 bacterium
CTGGGTGCCGTCCGTCAGCGACGTGATGCGGTGGGCGGCGTAGTCGGTGGGGCGCAGTTGCCAGGCGCCGTCGGGAGCCTGGGCCAGGCGGAACTGCTCCCCCTGCGTCCGCAGCTTCGCCCGCACGGACTCGGGGAAGTAGCGCGCCAGCCGCAGGCGCTCGTAGCGGCCCAGCATCGTCAGGTACTCGTCCTGCCGGGCGTTCGGGGGCCGGGCGCCCGCGGCCACCCCCTCCAGCGACATCGAATAGTCCCACCCCAGGCACTTGCCGCAGAAGTACTCCATGTCTTCGGGGAGCATCTCGGCATGGTCGGGCGCGGGGCCGGTGATGACCCACCAGCCCATGTGACCCGGCAGCATCTCGCTCGCGCTGTGCTTCTCCAGGCTGGCACAGTGCAGGTCGGTGAAGCGGTTGAAGCCCCACAGGGGATGATCCCAGGCCCCGACGCGCGAGTGGAACGGCCACGCTCCCCAGGAGCCCGAGCTGGACTCTACCATCGTCTGCCCCTTGAGGCGGGTGAAGATCGCCCGCTTCATCTTGGCCACCGCGTGGGTCGTCTTCATCCCCTCCGACCCGTCCATGTAGATCATGTCGGTGCCGCAGGTGTTGAACACATCGGCGATGCGCTGGGCCATCTCGTCCAGCAGCGTGCTGCTTTCATCCGGGAAGTAGCAGCAGTAGCTGGCGACCAGATGGTCGGCTCCGCTGCCCTTGTCATGCGCCGCCGCCCGCGTCTTCCATTGCCCCCGGGTGCAGTCAGTGAAGCCGTACGGTGGCTCCTGCGCCAGCCCCTTGTAGGCGATGATCTCCTCGCCGATCTGGATGGTGTTGCCGGTGCTCACGTCGCTCCAGAAGGTCTTCAGCCCTTCGGGCTTCTCGACCGTGGGGATGAACTTGTCGTCGGGCCCGACGGCAGCGGCGAGGGTGAAGTGCGCGTCCTTGGTCAGGCGCGAGTCCGGCACGGGGCTCACCCACGGGTCATCCACCTGGATGCACCCGGTCAGGGTGTGCATGCCCACCTTGAACCCGGCTGCATGGAGCTTCGTGACGACCTGCTTGAGGCCCGCCATGCCGTGCGGGAAGAGGTCCGGATGGGGCTCATAGTGCCCCATCTTCCACCACCAGGGGCACAGGTGGATCTCATCGAAGCCGCCCCGGCGACCGAGGGCGATCCACTCGTCCACGTTCTTCTCCGAGACGGTCGCGAACAGGTACGAGCCGCGGTTCTGCTCGGCATCCAGCGCGAAGGGCCCGCCGACCGGCGAGTTGGGCAGCCCCTCGGTGCGCACGACCGTCTTCAGCACCTCGCGCACCGTCTTGGTCGGGCTACCCACGAGGGCCGTCCGCGCCCCGACGAGGCCGTACTGCCGCACGCAGCGCGGCAGGAACGTTGGTCGGGGTGCGCCGCCCACCAGGCTGACTTCCGCCTGCAGGTTCAGGGGCACGACCGCCGCGGCGAAGTCATCATCGGCGGCCCACGCCACGGAGCCGCTGAGGCGCTTGGCAGGGCTGACGGCCAGGGCCCCGAAGACCATCTCATCGGCCTCCGGGTCGCTGACCGAGGCGACCTCCAGGACGAAGCAGCGATCCTTCGGGGTGACCTTGACCTGCGCGGTGAGGCCGGACTTGCCGAAGGTGAAGTCCAGCACGCCGGCGCGGTAGGTACACGCCGAGGGGCGGTAGGTGATGCCGGCGCGCTTGATGGTGACGAAGTCCATCGGGGGCCGGGCGCAGTGGTCCTGTCCGGTGGCCTTGTCCACGAAGGCCACGACCCGCCCCCGCCTGTCCAGCGCCACCCGCGTCAGCTTGTTCTCGAGCGTGAAGGCGGGCTGTGCCGGCGGCGCCGGGATCTTGACGTAGGGAGCTTCGCCCGGACCGGCCGCAGCATGGGTGGCGGCGCCGGCGGCGTAGGCGGCGGCGACCTCGGCGGCGCTCAGTGCCCGCTTGTAGAGACGCACCTCATCAATCATGCCCGTGTGGCACGCCTGGGCATTCCCCCAGGTGCCGATCTGCAGGTCGCCAGAGAACCCGACCGGGTAGTCCCACGTGGCCGTTCCGACCCGCTTCCCGTTCACGTACGTCTCGATGGTGGGGCGGCGGAAAGTCGCGGTCAGGTAGACCCACTCGCCGGGTTTGACCTGGCCCAGCGTGGCGCTCGTCTCAGCCCAGTCCGTGCCGAGCAGGGGCCCCTTCCCGGGCTTGCCCATGCGGAAGCTGCAGCCGTTGTCGGCCACGAAGATCAGGAACCCGCCGGGGCACCAATTGCCGCTGCTGATGATGTTCGGGTAACGCCCGCTCTTCTCCCAGTACACCCAGGCCGACACGGTCATCTCGTTCGAGCCGTCCAGGCCGGGCACGCCGGGGACCGACACGTAGGCATCACGCCCGCCAAAGTACAGGGCCGTGCCGAACCTGCCTTTCACCCACTCGGCGCCGCGGATGTCCCCGTCATTCCCGCGACCCGAGCTGTCGGCCAGCACGTCACCTTCGCCCTCGTCACAGCGCCAGTCGCCCAGCAACGCCGGGTCGGGGCTCGCCTGGCCCGCCGGGGCCTGGGCGCTCAGGGGCGCGCTTCCCAGGCACGTCAGCGCAACAACCAGGGCGATCGCATGAAGTCCTGACATCCGGCACATGGGGGGCCTCCCGAGGGCCGCTGCCGCGTTCGCCCACCCGAGGAGCGGACAGCGGCGCGGCGGCATGGTTCGCCGTCATGCATCGCTTGCCCATTCCCTGCCGACCGGCCCGAACCTCCGCCCCCGGCCTGACGCGGGGGAGGAAGCGTCCGCCGGGCGGGGAAGTGGGGGGCACGCGCGGCCCGGGGAGACCCCGGGGCGAGGCGCCACGACCAGGGCGGGGTGTCGGTGTCAGACTGCGCAGCAGTCTGGGCCGACAGGGACCCCGCCGGGTTCAGTGCTGGAGGCTCGCAGGGATGCTCACATGCTCACGTCTTGCGAAGGCCGTCGTCCTGGCTATCGCGCTGGCCGCCGTCGTCCTCCCGGCCGGCGCACAGGATGAGTTGCACGCCAAGATCGAGGAGAACCTCGCCAAGATCCGGCCCTACACCCTGTACGGCAACGAGGGCGCGGCGAACGCGCTGCTGGAGCTGGCCCCGCAGATGCACGAGGCCCGGCCCGAACTGATCGCGGCGCTGGCGGAGAAGCACATGGTGGTGCGCTGGTCGGTAGCGCGGGTGCTGGGGACCATCGGCCCCGAGGCCCGCGCGGCCGTGCCCGCGCTCGCCGAGGCTCTGCCCACCAGCGAATGGTACGCGCAGGTCATGATCGCCTGGGCGCTGGGGCGCATGGGCGCGGCGGCGACCGAGGCCGTGCCGGCGCTGGCCGAGGTCCTGGGCAAGTCCAAGGACGTCTGGGTCAAGCGCGAGGTGGCGGTGGCGCTCGGCGCCATCGGGCCGGGGGCGAGCGCGGCGCTGCCGCAGCTCAAGACGGCGCTGCAGGATGCCAATGCCTTCGTGCGGGTGGCGGCGGCCACATCGTTGGTCCAGGTGGGCGGGGACGCGAGCGGCGTCCCGCTGCTGATCGAGGCGCTGCAGGACCCCGACCTCGTGGGCCCGCGCGTGGCGGCAGATGCGTTGGCGGAGCTGGGCGAGGCTGCCCGGCCCGCGCTGCCGGCGCTCATCGCCACGCTGAAGAACCCGGCGCCCTGTGCGCAGGTCGCGGCGGCACGGGCCCTGTGGCTGATTGCCAGGAGCCAGCAGGGCGTCCCCATGCTGATCGCGGCGCTGCGCAACACCGATGAGCCGGAGGTGCCCGAGCGCGCCTCCGCTACGCTGAAGCTCATCGCGGCCGCGACCGGCCGGAAGTTCCCCGAGCCGCCGGCCGCGCCGGTCGCCGCGCGCCCGCTGGTCTTCAACGCCGAGGAGTGGTCCGGCCCTGCCGAACTCATCGTGAAGGACCAGTGGAAGCCAGGGAAGTGGAACCTGTGGACCAAAGACGCGCCCGGGTGGTCGCGCGGGGTCATCCTCGCCGCGCCCAGTGTCGCGCAGGACCGCGCGACGCCCGAGGATGGCGCCGCGGTGCTGCACACGCACCTCACGGGCATCCCGGCGGGCACGTATGCCGTGACGGTCGAGCACGCGCGGGCCCTGGGCGTGTCGCTGGATGAGGGGAAGACATGGCGCAAGCTCGCAGGCGGCGGCAGCGTGGGGACGGTCGCCATCAAGGACGGCGTCTTCGACCTGTGGGTGGATGACCGCTACGCCGATGACGGCAAGCCCGGCCCGCACTACTACAACACGGTCACCCTCAACCCGGCGGTCATCGCGCCCCCGCCGCCGCCCCGCAAGCCGGTCCGCGGGTGGGCCACGCAGCGCGTGTGGGAGCGCCTCGACCGGGGCCTAACGGCCCTCCGCACCGGCGAGGGTGTGTACCTGAGCTGGCGGCTGCTGGCCGACGACCCCACGGACATCGCCTTCAACATCTACCGCGCCGACGGCACGGGCCCGGCCCGGAAGCTCAACACGGCGCCGATTGCTGCCACGACCGACTTCCTGGACCGCAGCGCGCCGGCCGGGGGCGGCAGCCGCTATGGCGTGGCGCCGGTCGCCCAGACCAAGGCCCCCGCGCCCTCGCAGGCAGTGGCCCTGCCCGCCACGGACCTGCCGTATCTGCCCATCAAGCTGCAGGGCGACGTCCGGCCGCAGACCGTCGGCATCGGCGACCTCGACGGTGACGGGCGCATGGACATCGTCGTCAAGCAGCCCGATACGCAGATCTGGGGGTTCATGTACACCTGGTACCGCAGCCCGGGGACCTACAAGCTGGACGCCTACAACGCCGACGGCAAGTTCATGTGGCGGCAGAGCATGGGCTGGGGGATTGAGATGGGCCTGTGGTTCTCGCCCTATGTCGTGCACGACCTGGACGGCGACGGCCGGGCCGAGGTCGCCCTCAAGGGCACCGATGCCGACCCCCGCGATGCCGAGGGCATGGTCAACCAGGGCAAGGAGTACGTGACGATCCTGGACGGCATGACCGGCAAGGTGCGCAGCCAGGCGGAGTTCCCCGGCCGCGCAGGCTTCGGCACCTCGGGCAAGCCCGGGGATGTGGCCGCCCGCAACCAACTCGCCATCGCCTACCTCGACGGCAAGACCCCCTGCGTCATCGCCGAGCGCGGGACCTACGGCCTGCAGAAGGTCATCGCCTACCAACTCAACAAGGGCCGTCTCGAGATCCTGTGGCGCTGGGACAACGCCGAGGGGGAGCGCAAGTTCTATGGCCAGGGTGCACACACGCTCCACGCCGCCGATGTGGATGGCGACGGCCGGGATGAGGTGATCCTGGGCTCCGCGGTGCTCGACGACGACGGCGCGCCGCTGTGGTCCACGGGCCGGGGCCACCCGGACGTGTGCGAGGTCGGTGACTTCATCCCGACCAACCCCGGCCTGGAGATATTCTACACGCTGGAGAACCCCCAGAAGCAGAACGGGACCTGCATCGTGGACGCCCGCACCGGCAAGTTCCTGTGGGGCCACCCGGGCGAGACGTTCCACGTCGGCTCAGGACAGGTCTCGGACATTGACCCGGCCCATCCCGGCTGCGAGGCCTGGGCGGCGGAGGACCCCAAGAGCGGCGCCTTTGGCAGTGGCCCCCCGCCCCGGTGGCTGTACTCGGCGGCCGGGGAGCTGCTGGCCCAGGGCAACGACGTGCCCCGCACCACCTCAGTGGCCTACTGGGACGGCGACACCCAGCGCGAACTCCTGCGCGGCCAGCCGTCGGACTTCCAGGGCGGTACATACCCGCCCGCGATCCAGGGCCAGGTGCTCGCCGTGGCCGATGTGACCGGCGACTGGCGCGAGGAGGTCATCACGTCTCTGCCTGGTGAGGTGCGCATCTATACCACGACGGTTCCCGCTACCGACCGCCGCGTCTGCCTGCTGCAAGACCCGACGTACCGGCTCGCCCTCGCCGACGTCTCATCGGGCTACTACTCCCAGCCCATGCTGGGCTACACCCCGACCTCCGACCGTAGCAGCGCCCTGATCTCGGGGCCCCAGGACGGCCTCGCGGTCCGCGAGGCCAACCCGTGCATGGTGACGGTGATCGCCGGGGCACGCGAGGCCCTGGCCGGCACGCTGGCCCTGGCCTGCGGCCCGGAGGCGACCATCGAGCCCGCTACCTTCCCGGTGTCGCTGGCAGCGGGGCAGACCACCAACCTGCCGTTCGCCGTGCGCCTGGCCCGGCCACCGTCGCTGCTGGCCGGCCGCGCCCAGGTGACAGTGACGGCCACGCTCCGCCCCACTGCCGGCGAGGCCCTGCAGGCACGCGGCTCGCTGCCGGTGAGGAACGAGCCCATGGCCGGCGTGCCGCTGACGAACGCGGGGGACTTCGTGGAGCAGGTCGGGGGCGAGGGGCGGCGGCGCACGGACAAGCCCAACTCGGCGGGGGCGGCGTTCTCGCACTGGAACTGGACAGGCCACCGGGTGTCGTGGGAGATCACGGTGCCGCAAGCCGGGCGCTACCACCTGGTCTTCCGCTATGCCAACTCCTTCGGGGCCATGGCGGAGCGCAGCCTGCTGGTGGACGGCAAGGCCCTGCCGGGAGCCGAGCGCGTGCAGTTCCCGCCGGTCGGCACGGTCATGGACGAGTGGGCGACCATGCCGGTGCGGCTGGCGAACGGCTCACTGGCCATCTGGGAGCTGGCTGCGGGGGTCCACCGCATTACCATGGAGAACACGAACGACCACTGGCTGAACCTGGACCAACTGGCGTTCGTGCCGGTGGCCACGGGGTAGACCAACCGTTCCACGGAACACAGGCAACCCGCCAACCGTCCTCAATCCAGGCGTGCCCGGGGTCCCGGGGCTCACCGCCCCGGGGCAGGTGGCGCCAGCCCAAGGCATTGTGTCACGGAGGATTCACAGATGCGGAGAGTTACGTCCATTCTGCTGACGCTGTCGTTCGTGCTCGTGTCGGTGACGGGCCTCGTCATGGCCCTGAGGCCGCGTCACGCCCCGCCGCCCGGCTTCGGAGCGGGGAGCCAGATGAGCGCGCCGCCGGAAGCCGGCGAAGCGGCGGAGCCGGGCGAGTTCCAGAGGCCCGAGGGCCCGGGCGAGCGTCGCCAGCCGCTCTTCCCCAAGAAGCTTCACGAGCTGGCCGGCTTCGTTGCCATCCTCGCCGGCCTGATCCACATCGTGCTGAACTGGCGGCCACTGCTGTGCCACTTCGGCCTGCGCCGCCGGTCGGGCGCGGCAGCGGACGCGTGCTCCCCGACGTAGGCTAGTGCCGTGCCCCGCAGGTTCGCGGACTGAGGGTGCCACTGCCAGCAGTAGGCGGGGGGGGTCGCGTCGTGTGCGACGGGCCCCACCGCCGGTCGTGGGGCCCGTCGCACA
>JAJFUB010000168.1 GCA_021372615.1 bacterium
ATCTGTGCAAATGCGAATGTACGAGCGGTCACCGACCGCGACCCGGGCTCCCACCAACGTCTGTGGGAGCGGTCACCGACCGCGACCTGCCCCTACCTCTGCAACCGCTTCGTCAGCGCCATCACGGCCGACTTCACCGCGGCGTTGACCAGGGCGTTGACCGCGGTGTCCAGGGGCGTATCGAGGCGCCGGGGTGCGGCCACCAGCCGCTGCGGCGGGGCGGCGGGAGCCGCCTCGGTCGGGACAGCCGGCGCAGCGGCGCTGCGGCGCCCCAGCCAGAACGCCAGCCCCAGGACGCCGACCCCGAGCGCGATCCCCCCGACGGTCAGCGCCGTCATGCCCAGCACCCGGCGCTCGGTCTCCTGCCGGGCCGCGCGCTTGATTCCGTCCCAGCTAGTCTGTAGATCCCGAACCGTGATCTGCTTCTCCGGTCCGTCCGCTGGTGCTGTCATCCCGACGCTCCTCCTTCCCCACCCGGAGTGCGACCATCACCAGCACCACCGCCACAACCATCACCAGCAACCCGGCGCACAGGTAGCCAAATTCATAGCTGCCGCCGAACAGATAAGCGAAGCCGATGACCGCGAAGATGCCCAGGAAGACAGCCCCCAGGATCATCAGGGCGGTCGCGGTCAGCAGCAGGGCCACCTTCAGGCCCGCCTTCTGCAGCGGCTGCACCAGCACGTAGCCCACGGTCTCGCGCCCGCGCTGCCGCAGGTAGAGCATCAACTGCTCGACAAACTCCTTCATCAACTCCGAGATGGACTTGTCCTCCGCCATGGGCAACACTCCTCACTCGGATGTCTCGGCGCTCCGGGGCGAGCGGCGCAACACCCGCCGCAGCCGCAGCGCCTGGTTGTAGGCCACGTACCACAGGGGCGAGTAGACCAGGTCGAACTCGCCCACGTATTCCAGATACTGCGCGCCGAACCCTCTCTTGAAGCGGTTCAGGCCGTGCAGCCCGCCCTCGTCGTCCTCCGCGCCCGTCTCGCGGGCCACGCCGCGCATGTCATACACCGTGCAGCCCCGCGCCTGGGCCCACTGCATCATCTCCCATTGCAGCAGATGGTTGGGCATGGTGTTGCGCAAGCGGTTGCTGGAGGCGCCGTAGACATACCACGCCTGCGGCCCCAGGGCCAGCGTGATGGCCCCGCAGATCAGCTCGTCGCCGACCGAGCCCAGGAACAGCCCGCCCAGCCCCGGCGCGATCAGCAGGTCCCAGAGGTCCTCATAGTAGCTCAGCGCCCGCACCGCGAAGCCATCACGGCGGCACGTCTCCTGCAGCACCTCGTAGAACGCCGGCAGATCGTCGCGGGTGCCCTGGCGGATTGTCACACCCTTCTTCTGGGCCAGCCGGATGTTGTAGCGCCACTTGGGGTGGAAGGAAGCCAGTAGCTCGTCGGGGCCGGGGGCGATGTTGACCTTCATCACGTAGCGGGGCTGCACGCCGCCGAAGTGGGTCGTATCCGGGGCCGGACGGAAGCCCAGGCGGCGCAGGCTGCCGACAAAGGCCTCGTCCGGCTCGGGCAGCGCCGGGTCCACCTTCAGCGCCAGCGCCCGGCGGCCGCGGGCCAGTTCCCGCGCCTCGGACAGCAGCGTCTCCAGCACCTCGGGCTCTCCCGACGGCACAAGCGGCCCCCGCGGGGCATAGAACAGGCAGCGCCCGCCCGGGGCGTTGCGCTGCAGCACCTGCATGCCGGCGACAAGGCGGCCGTCCCGCTCGACGGCCAGGCGCAGGGGCGTCCACCCGGTCCGGGCCTTGAGGTCTCCCCATTCCCAGGCCTGCATGAAATCGCCGGCACGGCAGCCGGCGACGAAGGCGTTCCAGTCCGACTGGCGATCAGGTGTCAGCAGCATGATTCTCAGTCCGCGGTCACGACCGCACCGCCGCCGGTGCCCTTCAGGCCGTAGAGGGCGGCAAGGATCCGGCGCGCCACCGGCGCAGCGGTGGCACTGCCGTGCCCGCCCTCGGCCACGAAGACGGCGATGGCATACTTGGGCTTCCCATACGGCGCAAAGCAGACAAACCAGGCGTGGGGCGGGCGATTGCTCAGGTGCTCGGCCGACCCCGTCTTCCCGGCCACGCTGATGGGCAGGTCGCGCAGGGCCCCGGCCGTGCCGTGCAGGACGGCCAGTCTCATGCCCTCGCGGACCATCTGCAGCGTCTCGGGCTTCACGCTCACCGTCCGGTCCACGATGCGAGTCAGGACCGTGGGGCCCGAGAAGCCGAAGTGCTCGGGCCAGTCAATGCGACTAACCACGTGTGGACGCAGCAAGGAGCCGCCGTTGGCCACCGCCGCGCAGACGCGAGCCATCTGCAGGGGCGTCACCTCGGTCCAGCCCTGGCCGATGACCATGTTGAGGCTGTCGCCCGTCCACCACTGCTCGTGGTACATCTGCTGTTTCCACTGCTCGTTGGGCACCTGCCCGGATACCTCCTCAGGGAGGTCCAGACGGGTCTTCTCGCCCAAGCCGAACATCGTGGCGTACTGGTACAGATCCGTCCCCGTGAGGCTGGACTTGCGCACTAACTCGTAGAAGTACACGTCGCACGAGTTGGCCAGCGCCTGGCGGAAGTCGAGAGTGCCATGCCCCCGGGGCTTCCAGCACTTGAACCGACGCGGCCCCTCGGTGATATTGCCGCCGCAGTAGTAGCGGGTACTGGGGGTCGCCCGGCCCAGGTCCAGCGCGGCGGACATGCTCACCAGCTTGAAGGTGGAGGCCGGCGCGTAGCGCCCCTGGGTCGCCTTGTTGAGCAGTGGCTTGCGCGGGTCGTCGTTGAGCCGCCGCCAGAGTTCAGGCGACATCCGCCCCACGAAGTCGTTGGGGTCAAACGCCGGCTCGCTGGCCATGACGACGATGCTGCCATCCTCCACATCCATCGCCACGGCGGCGCCGGTGCGGTTGGGGTGTCCCCGCAGCTTCTCACGCAGGGCCTCCTCGGCCGCCTTCTGCGCCACATAGTCCAGGCTCAGGCGCACCGTGGCCCCGACGGCGGGCAGTCGGTACTCGATCAGCCGCACGGGCTTGAGCGCCGCGTCCACCTCATAGACGATGCGACCGCGCCGCCCGCTAAGGATGGGCATAGCCGGGGCCGTGTTGTGGTTCAGCTCGTACTCGCTCTCCAGCCCCGTCTGGCCATAGATGGCATCCGGACCGTAGAGCGGGTCACGCGGCAGCGCCAGCACGGACGGCGCAGCGTCCTCGGCCTGGAAGTCGGGGTACTCGAGGCCCTTGGCGTCGTTCAGTTGGGTCTCGGTGATGGACCGGGCATAGCCCAGGACATGGGCCGCCAACTCGCCGTGCGGGTAGGTGCGGACCGCAGACTCGGTGATGATGACGCCCGGGAGCGCCTGTTCCTCGATCTGCGCCACCTGCCTGAAGTCCACGTCCGCCCCCAGCTCGTCATCCAGGAGCACCGACTCGCGCCCGAGTTGCTTGCGGGCCGCGTCCATCTTGGGGCGCAACTGCGGCGTCGGCACCTGCAGGATGCCGGCCAGGCGCACGATGACCTTCTCGGCCTCGTCCTCACGGGTGGGGAAGCGGGCGGGAACAATGCTGACATTCCAGACCGGCCGGTTCGCGGCCAGCACTTTGCCCTTGCGATCGAGGATGAGTCCGCGCGGCGCCGGCGCGTACGTGATGCTGGTGCGGTTACCGGCAGCCTGCCGTACGAAGCTGCCCCACTGGGTGAGCTGCAGCATCCACAGCCGCCCTGCCAGCACCAGCAGGACGGCCAGACAGACCGCCGCCAACACACGCAGACGAAGCTGGGAAGTGCCGGGCAAGGGGTCTCAGCTATCCTTCATCGGGTTTGGCGGCCGGCGGCTTCGGCTCCGGCTTGGGTTCAGGTTTGGGCTCCGGAGGCTCCGGCCGCGCGCCGCCCCCGCCGCAGGAATGACATGCACCGCCGGGGTCGCGGGTGCTCTCGGTCGTCTGGGCGCAGTTGGGCCCGGCGCGCAGGCCGCTGTGAACGCAGATGGTGTAGGTCTTGCCGCCGCCCCCGGCCGGTCCGGCCGCCGGCGTGCCCGGCCTCTCTCCGCCCTCGCCGTCCTCACCGCCGTGCGGGCCATGCGCCTTACAGCGACCAGGCGTGGGTGTGCCCGGTTCCAGCGTCTTCTCCACCGTGGCCGGGCAGTAGGGCGTGGCCAACCCGCCGCTTGCGGCACACACGGTCACATGGCGGGTGGTGTTTTCATCCTTCTTCTCGGCCCCCTCGCCGGACTTGGTGGCGCGGACGCCACTGCCCTGCGGGTACTCGCCGCGGGCGTCGAGCAGGTCGAGCGACTGCTTCATGAAGCGCGACCAGATCGGCGCGCAGAACCCGCCGCCGGTGCCGCGCGGCATCGGCGCGTTGTCATCATTGCCCACCCACACCGCGGTGGACAGGTCCGGGGTGAAGCCAACCCACCAGACGTCACGGCCGCTGTTGGTGGTGCCTGTCTTGCCGCACGCGGCATAGCCGGAGAGGTTGGCGCGAGTGCCCGTGCCGGAGGTCACGACGCCGCGCAGCATGGAGATCATGCTGACGGCGGTGTCGGCGCGCACTACGCGCGTGAGCTGCGGCTGGGCCTCGAGAATCAGTTCGCCATTCCAGGTCGTGATCCGCCGGATGAAGTTGCGGGTCGGGCGCAGGCCCCCGTTGGCGAAGGTGGCGTAGCCGGTCGCTTGCTCCAGCGGCGACAACTCCGACGCACCCAACGCCAGCGAGTAGTAGGGCCGCAGCCGCTCCTGGGGGATGTTCAGGATCTCGCTGGCCTTCTTCTGCACCGTCTCCACGCCCAGCTTGCGGACGACCCGCACCGAGACCAGGTTGACCGACTCGGCCAAGGCGCGGCGCAGTGTGTACGACCCGCCCTGCCGTGGCGAGTAGTTCTTGGGGGAGTAGTACTTCCCGTTCCCCAGCGGGATGCTGATCGGGTCGGCGCTGAACACCGAGTCAGGCCCATAGCCGTACTCGAGGGCGGTCGCCCAGATGTAGGGCTTCATCGAGGAGCCCGGCTGACGCCCGTAGGACGGCGGCCCGGGATGAGCGCGGTTGTACCACAGCTTCTCAAAGGGCCCGACCCCACCCACCAGGGCCACGACGTTCCCGGTCTTCACTTCGACACTGGCCAGGGCGCCCTGACCCACCAGCCCGCCCCGGATCGCCCCGTCGGAGCGCAGCGAGGTGATGCCCCGGGTCAGTTCCTTCTCAGCGATCTTCTGCAAACGGTAGTCCAGCGTCGTGTAGACCTGCAGCCCGCCTGCGTAGACCGCCTCCTCGCCGTACTGGTTGCACAGGTGGCGGATGACCATGTGTGTGAACCACGGGGCGCGCAGCACCGTCTCCCCCTGCTTGCGCAGCGGCACCAGTACGGAGCGGATCTGCTCGGCGTCGGCTTCCTTGTACTGCTTGCGGTCTATGTAGCCCTGCTGCAGCATCGCCAGGAGCACCTGGGTGCGCCGCCCGTGGGCCCGTTCGGGGTAGTCATAGGGCGAGTAGTAGATCGGCGAGCGGGGCAGGCCGGCCAGCAGGGCGCACTGGGCGAGGGTCAGGTCCTTGGGCTCCTTGTTGAAGAGGAGCCCGGCGGCGCGCTTGATCCCCCAGGCGCCGTGGCCGTAGTAGACCTCGTTGAGGTACATCTCCAGGATCTCATCCTTGGAGAAGCGGCGCTCCAGCTCCGCGGCCAGCAGCATCTCCTTCAGCTTGCGCGGGACGGTCTTTTCCTGCGTCAGCCACATGTTGCGGGCGAGCTGCTGGGTGATGGTGCTGCCGCCCTGGGCCATGCTGTGTCGGCGCAAGTTCACGACCGCCGCGCGCATGATGCCCTTGGGGTCAATGCCCCGGTGGCGGCGGAAGGGCCGGTCCTCGATGGCGATGGTGGCGTCCAGGAGGGCCTTGGGGATGTTGCGCAGGTCCTCCGGCTCCCGATCCTCGCGGAAGACGCGGGCCAGGAGGGTGTGCCCCTCGGTCCCGTCAGGCTGGCGTTCAGTCGAGAAGATCTGGGTGGTCAGGCCCGGGCGGTAGGCCTCGATGTTCTCGGGGTCGGGCAGGTCCTTACGCACCTCGACGTACGTGCCGCCCATGACCCCCAGAGCGGTGACGGCGCCAACGAACAGCGTGGCGTTGAGGTAACGGAAGAACCTGTGTAGACGCGTGGTTGTGTTCGTACTGCCCATGATCCGGACACCGAGGGTGGATTATACAGGATTGCGGTCCCCGAGGCGAGGGGCGCTTCTTGACATCGGGACGAAGCACTACATACAATGCCGCTGACCCCCGCGCCACTCGATCAGACGTGGAGCGGGTGATGCTAGCCCCCAATATGCCTGGCGGAAGATGCTGCCCATGACCAACCGATCCGCCCTTGTGCCCCACTCGCTCCTGCTATCAACACTCGCGGCGCTATGCCTGCTCCCCGCGCTCTCCACGGCCGCCGAGCCGCTGGTCGTGGACGAGCACTACCGCCTCCAGGCCGGCGATGTCATCATCGTCAATGTGCTGGGCGAAGAGGGCCTCAGCGGCCAGCGTTCGGTGGGCCCCGGCGGCTCCATCATGGTGCCGCTCGTGGGCAGCGTCCCCGTGGTCGGCAAGAGCCTCCGCGAGGTCAACGATCTCATCACCAAGTACTACAAGGATGTCCTCAAGCGCCCCTACGTGACCGTAGCGCTCGATGAGCCAAGCTCCAAGCGGCGGGTGTATGTGAGCGGACGGGTGGAGAAGCCTGGCAGCCAGATGCTGCCCCTGGGAGCCACGCTGCCCGATGCGGTCGTGGGCGCCGGGTTCGACGATGAGTCCGATCTCGCCCGCGTGACGCTGCGGCACGCGGACGGCGCCGTCAGCACGGTGGACCTGTCCGGACTGCGCACTACCTTGCCCCTGGAGACCAACATAGTGCTGCGCTGGGATGACCGCGTGTACGTCCCCGAGCGCGGTTCACGGCTGACCATCGTGGGTCAAGTGGCCAAGCCCGGTTCGTACACGACCCCGCTGGGGCGGCGACTGACGCTGGTGGAGCTGCTGACGCAGATTGCCGGCGGCCTGACTTCCCAGGCTGCCAAGTCCGCCACACTCATCCGCGAGGGGTCCGAGAAGTCTGAGCAGATTGACCTGGTCCGCCTGCTGGAACAAGGCGACATGACCCAGAACCGCGACCTGTACGCGGGCGACACAGTCGTCATCCCCGAGTCCGGGCGCATCACCATCGCCGGTGAGGTCGGCCAGCCGACTACGCTCTATCCGGCCAACGGCATGACGGTCCTGGAGGCCATCGTCCGCGCCGGGGGCTTCACCCCCAACGCTGGCCTGCGCTCCGCCCAACTGCGCCGGGGAGACCAGGTCTCGGTCCTCAACCTCGAGGATGCCTGGCGCCGGGGCAACCTCACCGACAACGTCCTGCTGCAGCCGGGCGATGTCCTCATCGTGCCGAAGGCCCCCGATGAAGAGGTGTTGATCACCGGGGCGGTGCTGAAGGCCGGGACCGTGGACATCCGCAACAAGGAGAACCCCAGGCTGCTCGAGCTGCTGACCAACGCCGGCAGGACGCCGGCCGGGGACTACTCGCGGGTCAGCATCTACCGCGATGGCGAGCATGTCGTCGCCAATGCCCGGGCGGCCATGGAGCAGGGCGACATGCGCGGCAACCCGGTCCTGCTGCCCGGGGACGTGGTCTACGTGCCTGAGGCGGGCAAGGTGGCGTTTCTGGGCGCCTTCGGCCGGCCCGGCCTGATTGACTATGACCCGAAGCTGACGTTCTTGCAGTACCTGACCCTCGCGGGCCTGCCGCCGCCGGGCACGGCCAAGCTGGACAAGGGCTTTGTCATCCGCACGCGCCCGGACAACACCTACGAGACGATGGAGTTCGACCTCTCGAGGATTCTCAAGGGCACGATTCCTGAGCCTATCAAGATCCAACCGGGTGACGTCATCTTCATCGAGGGCAAGGCCCCGGCGAAGCCCAGCCTGTGGACGCGGCTCCGCGATGCGCTGTTCACCGCCAGCGCGTTCCGCAACATCCTGGACTGGTAGAGCCGCGCGTGCCCCCCGGGGAGCCACCGGGGGGAATGCAGACGGGGGTCAGCCCCTGCGGGGACAGACCCCTCGAGGGTGCTGTCGCTTCGCCACCCCACAAGAGGTCCCCATGCGACACCTGCTGGTCGTGCTGTGCCTGTGCGCTGCCTCCTCGGCCTGCCTGGCCCTGACGGTCACTCCCGCGGAGGGGGGCTTCGCCGTCCAGGCCACGGGCTACACCGCAGCGGTGGGGCCCGACGGCTCGCTGACCAGCTTGAAGGTCGGCGACCAGGAGTTTCTGGTCTGCAAGGGCGGCTTCCCCCGTGGCGGCTACATGTACCAGGGCAAGATGCACCAGGCGCAGGCGGTCACGGCGGTAGGGCAGAACGGCTGCGAGGCTGACACCGACCTCGGCCACTGGCGCTACACCTTTGAGGAAGCCCGCGTCGTCCTCGAGGTCACGAACAAGTCCCCCAAGGTGCTGACCTTCGTGGTCGTGTTCAACCCGGGCCTCCAGGCCGTAACCGACCCGAAGGGCAAGTTCCGCAAGGTCCCGGCCAACGCGTTCTGGGGCGACTGCACGTGGTTCCTGGGCCCGGCCAAGCTGCGCTGCGTCGGCGCGGGGCACCAGTGGGGGCCCTGGGGCGGCGACAGGAACCAGGTGACGACCTACGACTGCCCGCCACAGGGCAAGATGACGATCACGATGGAGACCGGCATGGCCAGCGACGCCGAGCAGCAGCAAGCCACGGAGACCGCCGCGCGCGTCGTCGCGCCCCCGACCGATCCGGTCGGCCCCATGTGGGACCTGCAGCGCTTCGGACAGGCCCCGAAGACCTACCCAGCCGAGGGCTTCGCCGGAGAGGGCGTCCAGGCGCTCTTCTTCGAGGGGCCGCCGTATGAGGGCCAGCCCACCCGCGTCTTCGCCTGGCTGGGCTTCCCCCCCGGCATGAAGCCGGGCGAGAAGGTCCCGGGCATGGTGCTGGTGCACGGCGGCGGGGGCACGGCCTTCGCCAGTTGGGTGAAGCTGTGGACCAGCCGGGGCTATGCCGCCATCGCCATGGACACCTGCGGCTGCGTGCCGCGCGGCACGTACGGCAAGTGGGAGCGGCATGACTTGGGCGGGCCGCCCGGCTGGGGTGGCTACGGGCAGATTGACGAGCCGCGCGAGGACCAGTGGACCTTCCACGCCGTCGCCGGCGCCCTGCTGGCCCACTCGCTCCTGCGCGCCCAGCCGCAGGTAGACCCCGACCGCATTGGCCTGACGGGCATCTCCTGGGGCGGCTACCTGACCTGTATCATCGCCGGTGCAGACCCGCGCTACAAGCTCGCGGTGCCCGTCTACGGCTGCGGCTTCACCAACGAGCACAGCTTCGCGGACAACGTCAACAACCTGGGGCCCGAGCGCGCCGCCCGCTGGATGCGCTGGTGGGACCCCTCGGCCTACCTGCCCAATGTGAAGATGCCGATGCTCTGGGTCACGGGCACCAACGACTTCGCCTACACGTTCAATGCCCTGCAGAAGTCATACCGGCTGCCCCAGACACCGCGTACGCTGGCGATCCGGCTGCGGATGCCGCACGGCCACGGCGCCGCCGGCGAGGGCCCCGAAGAGATCCGCGTCTTTGCCGACAGCCTCCTCAAGGGCGGCCAACCCTACGGGAAGATAACGGGTCAGGGGCGTGACGGCAGGAATGTCTGGGTAACCTATACCTGCCCGGTGCCCATCGCGAAGGCCGAGTTGCTGTACACGAAAGACCTCGGCAAGTGGCCGGACCGCAAGTGGGAGGTCCTGCCAGCCCAGTACGCCGAGGGCCGGGCCACCGCCACCTTACCCGAAGGCACGACGGTGTACTACCTGAATCTGTACGATGAGCGCAACTGCGCCATCAGCAGCGAACACGAAGAGCTTGCCCCGGGCGCGTCCGCTCCCTGACGCCGCACCGGCCGCGCGGGCAGTGTGTCAGGAGGAAGACCGATGAGAACCGCAGACCGTTGGGCGCTCCGACTCATGGCGGTGGCGCTGGTGGGCGTGGGCCTGCTGCAGGCCGCGGCCCCGGCGCACGCCATCACGATCAAGAAGCCCCGTCGGAACGAGACAATCCACAGCAGCCGGGTGAATGTGGAGGGGACGGCCGCCTCCCACGCAGTCCTGCGCGTGATCGTGGAGCGCAAGGCACACACCCTGTTCTTCACCAGTTGGCACACGGTCTTTGACGAGAGGATCCAGGCCGGCGATTCGGGCAAGTGGAAGGTCATTGTCAGGGTCACCGAAGACGGTGACTACCGCGCGACCGTCCGCCGCCTCGACAGCCGCGACAAGCACGTCCCCGACGCGACCCAGCCCTTCCGAGTAGAGCGCGACGAACACGAACGCGAGCATGAGGATGGGGATAACAGGGCGCTGCGGATAGATGAGCCCGACAATGGCGCGCGGCTGGGCTCATCCCGCCTCACAGTCCGGGGACGGGCCGAGGCCCGTCAGCGCGTGCGGGTGCGCCTCACCGCCTCCGGGAACAGGGAGGCCGACACCGAGACCACGCGCGCCGACAGCGATAGCCGCTGGAACGTCACGCTGCGCTTCCCGGCCCCCGGCTCGTACCTGATCCAGGCCGAAGTGCTAGGGCATGAGGACAAGGTCGTCGCCCACACGTTCATCACGGTCTACTACACACCCGGCGAGGGCGGGCCGGAGGAAGCATCCATCCGCATCACCCGCCCCGAAGAGGACGCTACCATTCACAGCTCCACGCCCACGATCAAGGGCGTGGCCACACCAGGGGCCGATGTCCGCGTGCAGGTCCTCGACAGCCGCAGCCGACGCATCCATGATGAGAGAACCCGGGCGCAGCGCAACGGGGAGTGGGACGTGCGTCCCACTCTGGACCGCGAGGGCAGCTACCGCATCGTGGCGGAGCTGCTCAGTGACTCCGGTCGTGTGCTGG
Source organism: bacterium (assembly GCA_021372615.1). NCBI lineage: Bacteria > bacterium. The sequence continues at coordinate 10,939 of JAJFUB010000168.1, forward strand.
CGCGGGATACGACCGACTTCCGCTACGAGCGCGACTGACGGCCGGTCGTGCCGAGTGGCCCCTATAGCGCCGACGCCGCCGGCTCCGCTGGCGGCGTCGTGCCCGTGAGCCAGGGAGGAATGCAGGAGATCCGGCACAAACATCGAAGGAAAGTAGGGACGTGAGCTCTGAAGGAGGTGTTGCTGTGAGACGAGGCTTTACGCTGATTGAGCTGTTGGTTGTCATCGCGATCATCGCCATCCTGGCGGCGATCCTGTTTCCCGTGTTCGCCAAGGCCCGCGAGAAGGCTCGGCAGACAAGCTGTCTGAACAACATCAAGCAGCTCACTCTGGGCTTTCTCCAGTACGTTCAGGACTACGACGAGAGGTTCCCCGACGACAGCTTCATCCCCGGCATGCCCCAGGGCAGCCAGGGCGTCAATGTGTGCTGGTGGCGCTTCAAGATCCAGCCCTACATCAAGAACTGGCAGGTCTTCGCCTGCCCCTCCGGCGAGACCAACCGCGACTGGTCCAGCTCCGTCAACACCCAGGGGCAAGGCAGCTATGGCTACGACAGCGCCACAAGCGGGGGCCTGGGCGGGGTAAGCCTGGGGTCGCTCTCGACGCCGGCTGCCCGCATCCTCGTCTCCGACGCGCGCCACTGGGGACTCGCATCGTGCTGGCCGGGCAACGCGGCCTATCCGACCTACAACTCCAGCGAGTGGGTCGCCCCCAACTGTGGCGCGAATGCGCAGGCTCACTGGAACGAGCGCAGTTCCCGCCACAACGGCGGCTCCAACGTGGGCTTCGTGGACGGCCACGCCAAGTGGCTGCCGGCGCAGAAGATCATCGGTGACGCGACAGCCCTGCGCACGAACTAGCCGACAAGGACCCCACTGATCTCCCGGCGAAATGCGACAGCCGTGGCAACGATGCCACGGCTGTTCTGCTTTGAGGGGAGTGAGGCCAATGCGCAAGACGGTGCTCGGGTCGGCGCTAGTTGCTCTGCTTCTCGTCAGTGGTGTGGCCGGGGGCCAAGAGGAGCTGACGTACCTGCCGCCGGGGACGCCGGAGGTGGGTGGTGTCAATGACATCGTGTTGATCTACCATGGGCTGAAGAGCCGCCCCGCCTGGACGCGGGAAGCCTTCCTGCCCTATGTGGCTTACGTGGAGCGGCAGGGCAAACCCCGTGACTGGTTCTTCGACGCCTTCCTCTTCATCGAGTTCGCCAGCGATACCGGCGCCTGGCTGCACTGTCCACCGCCCAAGGGCCAGCTGCCGACCCCGCAGGACTGGGTCTGGTTGGCGGACGCGTGGTTCCGCCCTGCCGCTGGCCTCGTTGGTCTGGACCAGGCCGTGGCCGAGGTCGCCGGGAAGCTGGGGCCGCCCGACAGGAAGGGCAAAGTCATCATCGGCATGCCCATCCCCTTCAGGGAGTTGGGCACGTTCGGCCCCCTGCCGCCCGGCCAACAGGTCCTGGACATGACCAATGACGCGGACCGCCTGCAGGCGGTGCGCTGGTACGTGCAGCGCGTGATGCAGCAGTGGCGCGAGCACCAGTACCGCCACCTCGACTTGCTGGGGTTCTACTGGACCGACGAGCGCAGGTCCTCCGGAGACTGGCCTCTGTGCCGACAGGTCTCACAGTACCTCCACGGCCTGGGCATGAAGTACTACCAGATCCCCTACATCGATGGTCAGCGCTCTCTCCCCTGGCCTGAGGCCGGCTTCGATGCAGTCATGCGTCATCCCATCTTCTACACCTGCAAGGACGATCCGCCGCTGGACAATCTGCGCCTGGCCGCCAAGCTCAACGGCCTGAACCGGACCGGATTCGAGCTCGAGCTCGACATGCGAGTGCTGGAGGAGAAGCACCGGGAACGCCTCACGGCGGTGATGGACTCGGCGGTGCACTACGGTTGGATGAATGGGGCGCTGATGTCGTACTACGAGGGCGGGGGCGCGCTCCTGAAGCTGGCCGCCGATAGCGGGCCGGGACGCGAGGTCTACGACAACCTCTACGCCTTCGTCAAGGGCAACTACAGTCCCTCCGGCAAGTACGACTTCTCTGCGCTGCCTATCCTACACCACGACAACACGGCGGATCTGGCGCTGGCCTCCAGGGGCGCGAAGGTCCACGGTTTGACCGCCATCGAAGAGGGCCTGCAGCCGGAGATGGTGATAGATGGCAACTACGAGTTCTATGACGCCCACAACGGCTACGCTGCCCTCACCTGGCCCGCCAGCTTCGTGATCGAGCTGCCCGCCGTTTCTATCATATCTCGGACCCAGGTCATGTTCTTCGACCACCCGAGCCACTCCTATCGGTACCAATACACGGTCGAGACGTCCGTGGACGGCCAGCGCTGGTACCCGGCGGTAGACCAGAGCGAAGGCGACGTCGTCGGGTGGCAGGTGGACACCTTTCCGCCCCGGCAGGCGCGATACGTGCGCTTCAACGGCCTGCACAATGCCAAGAACAGCTACGTACACGTGGTGGAATTCGAGGTCTATAGCGAAGCCAAGTGACTCGCCGCGACGAAGCCCGCCAACCGTGGAGGCTTGCCATGCGTACCCCCATTTTCGTGCTCTCCCTGCTGTGCCTCTGTCCCACGCTCTGCCACGCGCAGGCCTCCTATGAGGCCTGGCTCAAGCACCGCGACCAGGTGCGGCCGGACCCGTCGGTCCAGGCCTACTACACCTTCGAGGACCTCGCCGCCGACGCCAAGACCATCCCCAATGAGCGCGGCGCAAGCTACCCGCTCGCCTTCAACCTCGTCCCCCACGGCAACGATCCGGCTCAGAAGCTGGAGTTCGTGCCGGGCCGCTGGCCGGAGAAGAAGGCCGTGCGGCTGGACATGGGCCGCCTGGAGGGGGCGGAGATCCCGGTCCAGGACCGCTGCTTCACCGCCTCGTGCTGGTTCCGGTCGTCCGGGCCCGGCGTCCACAAGGGCAACAGCAACAGCAACAACGGCACGATCCTCTCGGTCGGGATCGGCTACTGGGACGGCTGGCGAGTGACGCTGTGGTACCCGGACATGCGCGTGGGCTTCGAGGTGGGCCGTCCGCAACCCGGGTCCTCGTTCGGCATCAACGGCGTCCCCTTCATGGACCACGTCTGGAACCATGTCGCCGCCACCTGGGACGGCAAGCAGACGCGGCTCTACCTCAATGGCCTGCTCATCGCCCGCGGCGACTATGCGGGGGCCTACACGCCCCCGCCGGGGCAGAAGGTCTTCCGCATCGGTTTCGCCGACTCGGGCATCGGCTCGGCTATCCTGGACGTGGATGAGGTCACCATCCGCAGCCGCGCGCTCAGCCCCGTGGAGGTGCTGCAGGAGGTCTACTTCGCCGACGCACTACCCCAGACGGCGCAGGCCGCCCTGTCGGCGGCCGAGGAGGCCGTCGCCGCCGGTGACTACGCCACCGCGCTGGCCGGCTACCGCGCCCTGGGCAGTGACAAGACCCTCCCCGCCTCCTGGCAGCCCTTCGTGGCGCTGCGGCTGGGCCTGCTGTACCAGCAGGGCCGCCAACCCGCGGCCGCGGCGCGCGAGTTCGCCCGGATCGCCACGGCCGCCAACATGCCCGAGACCGTCATGACGACGGCCCTGACGTCGCTGCTGAAGCTGAGCCGGGAGGGTGTGCCCATGCAGCTGCCACCGAAGCTGTACGCAGCCCTGCTCAACATGCCGGGGATCACACCGGGAGACCAGTTCACCGTGCACCTGCAGCTTGGCCACGCCCTCCGGCGCCAGGGCCAGGCGAAGGAGGCCGCAGCGGAGTACGCCAGCGCCTTTGCGCTTCAGGTGGCTCCACGCACGAAGCTGAACGCCCGGCTGGGTCTGGCCCATGCCTGCCGCGCCGACGGCGACACCGACCTGGCGCGCAGTCAGTACCTGCAGGTTCTCTCCGCCCCCGACGCGACGTCGGAGTTCCGCGTGGCGGCGCTGTTTGGAATCGCCGAGTGCCACGCGACCCAGAAGAAGTGGGACCAGGCGGCGGCGGCGCTGGAGAGGGCCGCGGCCCTGACGGACGCCCCGGCGCACCTGCGCGCCGAGGCCCGCGAGCGACAGGCCGAGATCGCCTGCCGCAAGGCCAACAAGCCCCTGCCCTCGCGTGCCGACCATGTGAAGCTGCCGACGCTGCCGAGGCCCGCGGTGGAGCTGCACGTGGCGCCCAATGGAAGCGATGCCAACCCGGGGACGCTGCGGCAGCCCCTGGCGACGCTGCAAGGGGCACAGGCGGCCCTGCGCAAGGCACGGACGGCCGGGGCCGGCGGGACGCCGGCACTGAACCGAGGGGGTGGGACGGCGCCGGGGGCGGGGACGGCGGCTCCGAACCAGGGCGGGGTGCCGCCGCAGGCGGCGGGGACGGCGCCGGGGGCCGGCGGGACGCCGGCACTGAACCAGAATGGTGGAACCCCGCCGTCTCTTCCGGCGGGTGGCGCCGTCGTCTATGTCCATGGCGGCACGTACCCGTGCGCCGCTGCCCTGGTGCTGACCGCCGAGGACACCGGCACGCCACAGGCCCCCATCGTCTACCGGAACTACCGGGACGAAAAGCCGCGCTTCACCGGCGGCGTCGCCGTCAAGGGCCTTGTGCCCGTGACGGACCCGACCGTGCTCGCGAGACTGCCCGAGGAAGCGCGCGGGAAGGTCGTCCAGGCCGACCTGCGGGCCCAGGGGATCGCCGACCTGGGCAAGATGAGCAAGCGCGGCATGGACGCCGGCACGGCGCCCTACACCGAGGTCTTCTGGAACGGGGAGCCGCTGCGGCTGGGGCGCTGGCCCAATGAGGGCTATGTGCGGGTCGGCCCCATCGCCTCGGGCGGCGAGGGCGGCAAGCCCACCACCTTCGGCTACGACTATGACCGCGCCAACCGCTGGCTGAGCGCCCCCGATCCCTACGCCGAGGGCTTCTGGCGCTTCGACTGGGCCGAGGGCAGCCTGGCCATCAACAAGATAGATGATGCGAACAGGCAGTTCACCATTGACAGCCCCGGCGGCTACGGCCTCCGCGCCGGCCAGCGCTACTTCGTGCTCAACCTGCTGGAGGAGATAGACCAGCCCGGCGAGATGTACCTGGACCGCGCCACGGGCCTGCTGTACGTCTATCCCCCCTCCTCGCCAGTAGGGCAGGCGGCCTCGCCTGCCCGCGCGGGCGAGGCCGCCCGCGCTACTGGTGGCGGGGCTGACCGCGCTACCGAACCCGTCGTCGAGTTCTCCCTGCTCGAGCAACCCTTCGTCGAGATGACCGACTGCTCGTGGACGGTCCTGCAGGGCCTGACCTTCGACATCTGCCGCGGGAATGCCGTCGCCATGAAGAACGGCGAACACAACCTGATCGCCGGCTGCACGATCACGCGCCCCGGACAGACGGGCGTCATTGTGGATGGCGGCCACGACTGCGGCATCTTCGGCTGCGACATCGGCTGGACCGGCCGAGGCTGCACAGTCGTCACCGGCGGGGACCGCAAGACGCTGGAGCCGGGGCGACACTTCGTGGAGAACTGTGATCTCCACGACTTCTCCCGCATTGAGCGCTCGTACACGCCGGCGGTGTTGCTCAACGGCGTCGGCAACCGCATCGCGCACAACCTGATGCACGAGTCACCCCACCACGCCATGCGCATCGAGGGCAATGACCATGTGATCGAGTTCAACGAGATCCACAGCGTCGTCACCGAGGGCGACGACCAGTCGGGCCTGGACATCTACGGCAACCCCGGCTACTGGGGGAATGTGTTCCGGTACAACTTCTGGCACCACATCGGCAGCGGCGTGGCCTGTGGCCAGGGCGGCATTCGCCTCGATGACGCCATCAGCGGCGTGCTCATGTACGGCAACATCTTCTACAAGTGCTCGGAGAGCAACTTCGGGGGCATCCAGATCCACGGCGGCAAGGACAACATCGTGGACAACAACGTGTTCGTGGACTGCAAGTACGGCCTCAGCTTCTCGGCGTGGGGCCAGGAGCGGTGGGAGAAGACCCTCGACACGTGGGGCAAGCAGAAGCTGGACGAGGTGAATGCCTTCCAGCCGCCGTACAGCGAGCGCTACCCGCAGCTCCTGCGCATCCGCGAGCACGCCGACATCAACATGGTCTGGCGCAATGTGGCGGTCAACTGCGGCTCGTTCATGACGCGCGACGGGGGCCGCGAACTGACCATGGACAACCTCGTGCTGGCCCAGGACCCCGGGTTCGTCAAGCCGGACGGCCTCAACTTCGGCCTCCAGCCCACGTCGGCGGTGTTCGCCGGCAGCACCTTCCGACGGATACCCGTGGAAGAGATCGGTCTGTATCGGCACCCGCTGCGGGCCAGTTGGCCGGTGAAGAACGAGGTCAGTCCCAACTTCAAGCCCCTGCCGAACTAGTGAAGGGGAACGGTGATGATCCCGGGAAGGCCCGCACCGTCCCGGCGACGAACTGTGCCCACCCGCAATCTGCTGCTGGAGGTCTGTGATGCGTTTGCTTGTACTGTTGATGGCGCCGTGCGTGGCGCTGACAGTGGCGCTCGCCCAGGCGCCGCCGCGCGAGCCGGTGCGCGAAGGTCCCGTGGAGCGGCTGATGCTCGACGACGGCCTGGACACCGATGCCGCCACCTGGGCCCCGGCCGAAGCCGTGCTGACGGTGGACAAGAAGCACGCCAAGCACGGCGACACGGCGCTGCGTCTGCACATTGACGTGAACTGGGAGACCGGGGAGAAGAACTACCCCATCGGCTGGCCGCGCATGTACCGCAACTGGCCGCAGGCAGCCCAGGACTGGACCCGCTACGACTACCTGGAGTTCTCGATCTTCACGGAGGCCTCGCGGCCCAAGCTCCCTTTCAACCCGCTGGGCCTGATCCTCAAGGGCGAGAAGGGCCGCAGTGTGCTCACCCGTGAGCTGTCCGAGCTGCGCCCGGGCGAGTGGACGGACTTCCGGGTGCCGCTGGTTGGTGTCCCGGATCTGCCGACGATGACGGGCGCGGGCTTCTACATCTCCGAGTCCAACTACAAGCATGGCGACGTGCTGGACTTCTGGATTGACAACATCTCCCTGGTGCGCATCGTCGAGCCCACGGCCGCCGGAACGGTCCTGCCCGAGCAGGTCATCGCCGCCGATGCCGGCTACCTGCCGCTGAACCTCAACCTCATGGGCGTGGCGCCGGATCAGAAGGTGGACGTGGTCTGGCAGCTCCGAGCGGGCCGGGCCAGCGCCGCCACCGGCAAGCTGGCCGCGGGCCGCGGCCTCAGCCGCGTGTACCTGTCGCTCCCCCCGGCGGGTCTGACACCCGGGGGCTACGAGCTGGCCCTCAAGACGGGCAGCGAGACGCTGGCCTTCCCCCTCAAAGTCGTTGGCAGTGCATGGCAGGAGGTATCGAGATGAACCGTCCCCGGAGCGCGGGTCTCCAGACCCGCAGCCTTGTCGTCGTCGTTCTGCTCGTAGCCGCTCTCTCCGCCGCCCAGGCGGCCGTCTATCGCTTTGACTTCGGCAGCGACAAGTCTGCCGTCCAGACGGACTTCACGGCTGTCACCCCGGCCGCCAAGTTCCCCGGTGCTCCCGCCGGCTGGGCCCAGGCCGGGAAGCTCGAGGCCCGTGACAAGGCCTACACGGAGTTCGTCGAGACCTACCGCGGCAAGCAGCCGCCGCCGGTGTGGACCACGCCGCTGTCGCAGGACCAGATCACGTCAGACGCGCCCGCCGAGTTCGTCGCCAAGGTCGAGCCGGGCGTCTACCACGCCTGGGTCTTCTGCGGCACCAGCAGCTCCTACCGCGCGCAGGTCTTCGACTTCGACGTCACCTCCGGCGACACCACCGTGCCGGTCCTGTTCGAGAACAGCTACCAGTACCGCGATGTGTTCGTCAAGGTGGACGCCGCGGGCGGCGAGGCACATGTGAAGCTCACGCCCCGCAACCGCTGGATCGTCGCCGGCATCGTGCTGTGGCAGGACGCCGACGCGGCACAGGTGCGCGAGCAGCTCATCCGGCCGGAGCGCGAGGTCGTGGACAACATGCCGCCGGCCGAGTTCGCCAGGTGGAAGCTCGACCCGCGCGTGGTGGACAACAGCCCCCTCCCGGCCTTCTCCGAGGCCGACCGCAAGCGCGGCTATGTGGTGCATGCTCGGCACTGGGCGGAGGTCGTGTACCCGAACACGGTCCCCGTCGCCCAACAACTCAACCCGGCGCTCCGGATGTTCGCCACGCCCGGCGAGTACGAGCCGGTGACCCTCAGCGTCTACCCGCTCAAGGACTTCGCCGGGGCGAAGGTCGAAGTCTCCGACCTCCGACCGGCGACGGGCGCGCCCATCCCGGCCGCGAGCGTCGAGATCCGCCGCGCCCGGTACCTCCGGGCCCGCCCCAACTACACCGTGCTCTACCAGTACCGCTGGGTGCCCGATGCGCTCATGCCGTACAACCCGGCCGAGCCGCTGGTCGCCCGCGAGAACGCCCGCTTCTGGCTCACGCTCCACGTGCCTGCTACCGCGAAGCCCGGTGTCTACAAGGGCGTGGTGACCGTCACCCCGACCGGCGCCGCGCCGCACAAGGCCTCCCTCGCCGTGCGCGTCCTGCCGATCAAGCTGCAGGAGGACCCCTCCAAGATCTACGGCATCTACTACCGCGACCCGCTGGATGACTGGAGCCGCGCGACCGATGAGGTCTCGAGGGCCTTCTACCTGCGCAAGTCCGAGTGGGAGATGCAGGACCTGGTGGCCCACGGCACACGCAATGTCACCACCTCGATGTGGGTGGCGCCCGAGAAGGACGGCAAGTTCGAGATCAACGGCGACCTGATGCAGATGAAGGTGGACCGCTGGCGCAGGTACGGGTTCAAGTTCCCGCTGGTGGTCGGTGTCAATGCCGGCGGCGTGTACCGCAAGTACACCAACCAGGACCTCGGCTCACACATCGCCCAGGCCAAGGCCCCGCCGCCGGAGTACGGCCAGGAGCTGACGCGGATGTGCCAGGCGATCGAGGCCGAGCGGGTCAAGCGCGGCTGGCCGGAGTTCCTGTACTACCCCATTGATGAGCCCGGCACCAGCCCGGCTGCGATCGCCTTCATGATCGAGACGCTCAAGGCTGTGCGCGCCGCCGGGGTGAAGACGTACGTGACGGCCGACCCCACCAACGAGGGCTTCGCGCCGCTGAAGCCCTACATTGACGTGTGGTGCACCCAGCCCTTCCTGCCTGGCCGGGCCGACATTATCGCCGACGAGGCTGCCCGCAAGGTGGACTACTGGTGCTACCCCAACCATGTGAACGGGGAGAACGACCACACGACCGTCAACGGCGCGCGCGTCACGTACGGCTTCGGCTTCTGGCGCTCGGGCTTTACGACGCTCATCCCGTGGATCTATCGGTCAGACAACGGCAACCCGTGGAACTACCTCGACGGCACCTCCAGCGACTTCTTCAACCGCACCGAGGACAACGGCCGCCCCATCCCGGTGGCGATGTGGGAGGCGTACCGCGAGGGCTACGACGACTACCGCTACGTCTACACGCTCAAGCAGAAGATCGAGGCGGCGCGGAAGCAGGGCGGCCGTGCGGGACGCGCGGCGGAGCAAGCGCAGAGGGACCTGGAGTACGTCTGGACGGCGCTGCGGGTGCAACCCAAGTACAAGTACGACGACCTGTGGGAGCCACGTGAGGTGGATGTGTACCGCTGGATCGTCGCCAACGCGATCCTGAAGCTGCAGGACGCAGGCGCCAGGTAGCGACGCGATCTGAAGCGGACCGGTCAAGTCAGTAGGGCAGGCGACCCCGCCTGCCCTACTGTTCCTTCTGTCGTGGGAGACCCCCTGCGGACGCTCACCGGTGCTCGCGCATTGTCTCCAGCATGGCCTCGATGTTCTCCGGCGGCGTCCCGGCCACAATCTGGTTGCTGCAGCCGATGACCATGCTGGTGTGCTCCTGCGCCGCCTCCAGCGCCGTGAGCGTCTCCACCCGCACGTCCTCTACGGTCCCCTGGTGCAGCGTCTGTGAGTTGATGCCGCCCCAGAGCGTCAGGTGCGGGAAGGTCTGGCGTAGCCGCGCCAGGTCCATCCCGGCCCGGCGGTCCAGCTCATAGAAGAAGTCCACCTCGGCGTACCCGAACAGGTCCTCCGCCACCGGCCACAGGTTCCCATCGCTGGCGAAGCCGTGGTAGCACCCGTGCTCGTGGCAGATCTCGGTAATGCGCTTGAGGCGCGGGGCCATCAGGTCGTGGAAGACCCGCGGCGAATACAAGGGCCCCAGCGGCCCCGCGAAGTCCCCCCCGCCGCACAGGTACTTCAGCCCGATCTCCTTCATCACCGCGACGTTGCCGGGAACATGGGCCAACTGACGGTCCAGGTACTTGCCGACCAAATCGGGCCGCAGCACGCAGGCTTCCAGCCAGATCGTCTCGCGCGGGATACACAGGCCGGTGCCGAAGCCGGGGATGGCGCGGTTCGGGAAGCGCTCGACGGCGGCGGTCAGGTCAGGCCAACTGGCCGGCGTGGGCTTGTAGGCGTCGGCCGAGGGCGGGTCCCCGGCGACGCTGCGCTCCAGGTCGTCCATGGTCAGTTCGGGCCGCGGCGACCGGGCCGCGACCTGGTACAGCTCGGTCTGCGGGTTGAACCGCATCACCCGCCACGTGCCGTTCTCATCGCCGTAGAAGAACGTGTGCTCATCCAGCCGCTTTGTTGGCTTCTCGTTCATGCGCCAGTACGAGGGGCGGATCAGGTCCAGGTCGAGGACATCGGCGATGTCGAAAGCGTCCTGGCGGCTGCGCTCGATGTATTCCGCATGGGCGTCAGGCCCTTCCCACAACGCCCGAGCCTCTCGGTATTGCTGGATGCCGCCGCCGACGTAGGCCTCGCGGCCGAGCACAATCGAGCCGGCCCACGACGAGAACCCGGCCTGGTAGATGGGCACCTTGTCAGACGGCTGGTGGTCGAAGGCGGCCTGGACGCGCTCGCGGGGCAGCATGGGCAGTCTCCTCGGGTGAATGGGGCAGGGATTCGCCACGGCCGCTGCGAAACCCTCCGCGCACTATCCTTCCTGGAGGCACCCGCGATGAGTTTGCCCGCTTCCCCGTGGCCCGACGGCTGCCGCGGCGCCCTGTCGCTGACGTTCGATGACGGCAACGAGACGCAACTGAAGCGCGCCATCCCGATCATGGCGGAGCGCGGCCTGCGCGGCACGTTCTACATGAGCCCGCGCGGCGACCAGTGGCGCGAGACGCTGGAGCAATGGCGCGGCGCGTACGACGCCGGGCATGAGATCGGCAACCACTCACTCAGCCACACCTGCTCGCGGGGCTTTTCGGACAACCCGCAGGCGAAGGGCCTCGAGACGATGACCCTCCAGGACATCGAGGACGATGTGTTGGAGGCCGAGCGCCGCCTGCAGGAGGTCTTCCCCACCCCCGACCGCTCCTTCTGCTATCCGTGCTTCCAGAACCACGTGGGTGAGGGCCTCACGCGGCAGAGCTACACGCCGGTCATCGCCAAGCACTTCTCGGCCGGGCGAGGCCTGGGGGAAGTCCCCAACCACCCGGCGACGTGCGACCTGCACTACGTCTGGTCGTGGATGATCCGCGGCAACACGGGGATGGAGCTGATGGGGATGGCCGACCAGTGCGCCAACCGCGGGCGCTGGGGCATCATCACGTTCCACGGCATCGGCGTGGGGCACCTGCCGGTGGCGGAGCCTGACTTCATCGAGCTATGCAACCACCTCGCCCTCAGCAAGCACATCTGGGTCGCCCCGGTGCGCGAGGTGGCGGTGGCGATCAGGGAGTGGCGGACGCAGGGGTCTGTCCCCGCGAGTTCGGCGACGCCGAACTCCGGGGGCTGACCCCGCCTCGATGCCCTGCGTCATTGGGGTCAGCCCCCTGCGCGAGCGACTTCGTCGTCCGCTCCGGGGACAGACCCCGTCACTCAGAACGTCGGCTTCTCGTCCTTGGCGAACCACCCCAGCAGCACCTGCTTGCGGTCGCACGGTTCGGCGGTGGGCTGGTGGTTGTCCTTGTCGGGCCCGTGCTCGAGGCTCCAGCCGTCCCACTCGCGGTAGGCGTGATAGGTCCAGTCCCAGCCGTACTCCTCGAACAGGCTGATGACATCGCTCAGGTACTGCGCCGCGCCCGGCGCCCAGCGGATCGCGCTGAACTCCCCGACGTAGATGTGCACGTTGTACGCCAGCTGGAACTCCCGCACGGGCTGCAGCACGCTGCGCAGCCGCTCCTTGTTCCACTCCGTCCCGTTGATGACGCCCGGGTACGTGACCGGCTTCTGGTCCTTGTTGAACACGCCCTGGTGGGTGAACTCACCGGGTACGTACATGTGAACCTGGTAGACGATGTTGGGGAGGTTCACCGGCTGCATCTCGCGGTACGCGCCGGGTGAGTCCCATTCGGCCGACTCGATGAAGACCGGGATGTTCGGGTCAATGGCGCGGATGGCCGTGGCGCACTTCACCTGCCCGTCGAAGTAGTCGCCCACGCCCTGTTCCTTCGGGGGCGCGCTCTGGACTGGCTCGTTGATCAGGTCATAGCCCCACACGACCGGGTTGCCCTTGTAGCGCCGCGCGATCTGCTCCCAGAGCGCAATCCAGTGGTCCTGGTAGAGCTTCTCGTGGAAGATCGCGACCTCGTGGTTCTCATAGCGGCCGCCTGGCGGGGAGTGCATGTCCACCACGACCTTGAGGCCGTAGCGCTTGCCGGCTTCGAGGACCTTGTCGAGATCGTCGAGTTCGGCGTTGAGCCACTTGTCGTACTCGGCCAGGTCGCGGTCGGTGCCCGCCTGCCCCCAGCGCCGCGTCATCTGCCAGCGGATGACATTGGCATGCCACTCCTGGGTGAGCACCCGCAGGTCCTCGTCCTTGAACTCATTGGGCGACATCACGCCGCGCAGGCGCGGGAGGTTGTGGCCCTTGAAGACCGGGCCGGGGTTCGCCGGCGGCTGGGGTCGGGGCGGCGGCGGGAGCTTAAGCACCGATATCTTGAGGTCGTCGAACCACACCGTGCCCGAACTGCCCTGCAGACCCAGGCTGAGGTCGCCGGCGGTCACGTCATCCGCCAGCGGGGCCACGAACTCCAGCTTCTTCCAGTCGAAGGTGCCGAAGACGTTGTCCTGGTTGCGCCAGAACTGCCCGCTGGCGGGTGAGGCGTAGTGGAGCATGAACTTGACGCCCAGGTACGAGGCCGGCGGCTTCGTGGCGTCCTGGGCCTTGGCCAGGCACTCGCAGACCAGGCGGCAGCCCCGGAAGCGCTTCAGGTCCAGCGGAAGCTGGATCATGTTGCTCCCGTTGGCTTGGTCGGCGGGCACCGTGACCTGCAGGCACTGCCCGCGCCCCTCCACCTGCACCCACTGGGCCACGGGGTTCTTGGACCAGGCGTCGCGGCTCGCGGCTGTCTCGAAGTCGGTCTGGAAGACGATGTCGCCCACCTTCGGCGGAGTCGGTTGGGCCTGCAGACAGCCGGCCCACAGCAGGGCGAAGGCAGCCAGCACAACGGCGGTCGTGGGTGTGTGCATGGGAGATCCTCCTTGCTAGTGGCGGCGCGACTCATCGCGCCAATGCCCGGCATTACGGCAACGCGGGATCAGGGCGCGATGAATCGCGCCACTACCCGTGCAGCTTCTCCAGCAACCACGCGATGTTCTTGCCCAGGTTCTCCATCGTCGCCATGCCCTCCTCGTCGCCCTCGACCTGCCCGATCTCCCGACCGATGGCGAGGTTCCAGTAGGACGACCCGGGGACGATCATGTGCGTGCACTGGAAGAAGTGATTCAGCGCGTCGAAGGTGGTGATCGCCCCGGCGCGGCGCACTGCGACGACCGCGGCGCCGACCTTGCGCGCCAGCGGGCGGCCGTTGGCGGTATTGACCAGCCCGGCGCGGTCAATGAGCGCCTTCATCTCTGCGCTTACGTTGGCGTAGTACGTGGGCGAGCCGAGGATGATGCCATCGGCCGCGCGCATCTTGTCTATGCACTCGTTGACGAGATCGTCGAAGACGCAGTGACCGTCCCGGCGCTCGAAGCACTGGTAGCAGGCCCGGCAGCCGTGGATGTCCTGACCGCCCACCTGCACCATCTCGGTCTGGATGCCGGCCTCACGCAGCGGCCCGAAGACGCGCTCGATCATGATCGCGGTGTTCCCGTGCGGGCGCGGGCTTCCGTTGAAGGCAACGACTCTCATCTCATGCACCTCGTTACAGTAGCTTGTAGACGGCGACATCATCATGCAGCGCCGTGGCGCCCTCGGCCTGGCGGGAGGCCCCGGGCATGATGACCATGCCGCCGGCCCCGTCGGGGATCGTCACGAGCAGCAGCAGCGGTTGCCAGTCGCTGAGGCCGGGCACGATGCGGGTCGAGGGCTCCAGGTCATTCCGCTCGTGCCACGCCCCGTTCGGCTGGCGGAAGCGCACCGACAGCGTGGCCCCGCTGTCACTGTCCTCCGGGTCGGACTTGGCCCAACTGACGACAAGGTAGCGCTCGCCGGGCTTGACCGGGAGCGTCTGCAGGTATGTGCCTGAGGTCGTTCCGGTCAGGCCCGCGGCCATGGTGCCGTTGCGGCCCTTGCCGGGCGCCAGCGTGACCGTGCCGCGCCCGCCGCTGCTCCAGGTGCTCCAGCCCTCCGGCGCACCCTTGGTCTCCCAGTCCTTCTCGGCCTGTTGCTGGTTGGTGGCCCTGGCCTCAAAGTCGCCGTTCTTGAGCAGGCTCGGTGGCTTGTCGCGGCTGATCTGCACCCAGGCACTGATGGCCGCGCCGAAGCCGGCCTCGGGCGTGGCCTGCGCGATCTGCGCGAGCATCTGCTCGGCCTTGTCGGGAGCGTGGCTCTGCACCCACGCCAACGCGCGCAGGGCCGCCACCGCCCCGCCCTGCTCCAGTTGCGGCATCTGGGCGGTGGCGAGGTACCCCATGTCTCCGAGGCCGCGCAGCGTCTCGCCGAGGAGGTCCTGACGCTGCGGCGCCTCGGCCCAGTAGCGCTCCCGCTCGCGCGCCAGTTGCCCCATCTCCCCCACCATCTGCAGGGCCTGCGTCGCCGACGCTTCATCGGTAACGGGCAGCTTCACCAACTGCTGCGACATGCCATAGGCCCTGATGGGGTAGCTGCCGTACTGCAGCGCGGCGCGCAGGCACTCGATGCGCTCGCGCTCCCGGTCGGTCTTGGCCTCGCGGGCAGCCTGGCGCAGCAGGCGGAAGCCCTCGTCCACGTCCTCGGGCGACATCGCCAGCGCCTGGTTCTTCAGGTTGCGGTGGACCCACCCGCGGCGCCCCTCGCGCGGGGTGTTCCACGACCGCTCCAGCAGGTCGAAGTACCGCTCCATCGTCCCGGCCGCCGGGCCGAACATCCGGGCGTAGAACTCGCCCAGCAGCTTGTCCACATCCTGCTTGCTGTCCCACTGCAGCCGGGCGAAGGCCCAGATCATCGGCGCGGTGTTGGGCAGGAACGTGTAGACCTCGACGTACATGCCCTCGAAGCCCAGCGACTTGTCGAACTTGAGCTGCTGGGCCATGGCGTGCGGGTACACGCGCGGGGTGCAGCCGCCCATGCCGAAGTAGTCATACCGCGACAGGTGCCGGCAGCGCTTCGCCCACGCGCGGGTCAGCTCGTGGTCGGCCTGCTTGCGACCGGGCTCCCACCACAGGGCCGAGGTCTCCGTGATGTAGCCGAAGACGTTGGGCTCCAGTCTGTCCACGGTCTCGGGCAGGTCGCGGGCGATGCTGTAGATGAGCGTGCCCACGTAGCGGTCGGGATGGGTCTTGGCGATCTCGCGGGCGATGGCGTTGACGAACTTGTAGTGGCGGTCGGAGAACTGGTGCTTCTCATACGAGTCCGGGTGGGGGTCCCACGCGCGGCAGGCGTCGCAGGCGCACATGTGTGAGACATCGTCCATGCCAACCGAGAAGCTGTCGGTGTCGGGGTGCGTGCTGAACCAGTTGCAGGCATACTCCGCCACCAGGCGCTGCACTTCCGGGTTGCTCTCGCAGGGCCGCCAGTAGCTGTCCTTGTCGTTGGGCGGGATCCAGCGCTTGCCGCCGATCAGCGGATAGTACTCCGGGTGGGTCTGCGCGTACTTGCTGGGCGGGAAGACGCGGTAGACATTGTTCTGGAACTGCCGCCGGGGCACAACTTCGCTGAGCACGG
Source organism: bacterium (assembly GCA_021372615.1). Lineage (NCBI taxonomy): Bacteria > bacterium. The sequence goes on from JAJFUB010000168.1 coordinate 27,015, forward strand.
CCTTGTTGCGCAGGTTCCATGTCTTCCACTCGTCGGTCCAAGCGTGTCCACTCCACACGCGCGGCGACGTGTCGGGCACGCTGACGATGCCCTTGACCTCGACCGCCAGCTCGCCGGGCTTGCCGGTCGGGACATACTCCCATGCCTCGCCGGGGGCGAACCAGCGCACGCCCAGGCTGCCCTCCAGGAACGAGGCCACGGCGAAGTATGTCGGCGTGGGATACCGGCCGGTGAAGAAGACGTTGCCCCCGCGCACGTGGAGGGCGTAGGCCTCGGGATTGAGGCTCTTGTCCGGCAGGTCGCTGTCCTGCGTCGGCTCGCACTGGCCGATGTACAGGCCCGTGCCGGCGACGGCCTTGCCATCGGTCTTCAGGGGCAGATCCACGCCGCAGACCGCCTTGACGTAGTGCTGCAGGTCGGCGGCGGCAAGCTTCTCCTTGTCATTGGCGTTGGCCGGGATGACGATGGTCGCGGTAGGCTGGCCCTTGGCAGCCAGCACGACCTTCGCCGCATGGGCCGGCACGACCGCCGCCAGAACCGCGAGCGTCCAGATGAGTCGCCTCATGTCCTATGCCTCACATCCTGCCCTGTAGTTGCCAATCGCTTCGGACACCCGCAGCGCCCGGTCATGCACGCGCAGCGACTGCACCGCCGGGCTCACAGTCAGTTGGCCGGTCGGCGGGGTGCGCAGGTTGGGGCTGTAGCGCCCCCAGCCGAACTGCCGCTCCTCTCCCCCGTCGCAGAAGCGCCCGTTCACAACAAACATGATGACCTTCGGCCCGCCGTCCACGATGCACACGACGTGCTGTAGGGCGGGGGCCGGGGCGCCGTTCTGTGGGGCGGGGGCTTGTACCCCGCCCGTCGTCAGCACCTCCGCGTCGCTGCGCCAGCGGCATTCCGTCCGTCCGTCGTTGAGGACGATCTGCACCGCCCCCGACGCCACCGTCTCAAGCGCGAGGCCGGCTCCCGTCTCCTCGCGTGTATCAAGCAGTACCTGCCCCGCTGCCAGCGCCTCAAGACGCAGCCACACCTCAATCGCGAACCCCGCGCGCAGGTCCAGCGTTCCATAGTCCGCCCGCGCATGGTCCCGCCGCAGCAGGTCGGGCAACGCCAGGGGTCTGTCCCCGGCCGTATCGGGGGCTGACCCCGGCGGACCACCGGGGTCAGCCCCCGATACGGCCGGGGACAGACCCCTCGTCTCCACCTGCCCCCACAGCCCCTCCAGCAGCGTCGCGTCCACCTCATGCACCCGGGCGATGTCCTTCTGCGTCTCGGTCAGGAAGTACTTCCCGTCCTCCTCGACGAGGTCGGGGTAGCTCATGCGGAT